>JASFFJ010000057.1:0-18604 GCA_050124355.1 Desulfobacterales bacterium
CGCTTTCATTGTCGTCTTCATCATAAGCGGTGGCAGCAAAATAATAAGTACCACCTTCGTCAAACCCCGTGAGCGTGACCTCTGTGACATCGCCCACGTTGATGGGTTCGGAATAATCGCGGCTGGCCGTGCCGAAGTATATATTGTAGCCTGCCAAGTCCGGTTCGGTATTGGCATCCCATGCCAAAGTGATCTCCGCACCATGGGTAACAAACGGAAACAGGATCAAAACTGAAACCGATACAGCAAGTGAAAAAAACCTTCGGAACTGCGAAGAAATTAAGCGATAAAAGTGTGTATTTTTTGATTTCACTCGAGCACCTCTCAATTATTTCTTTTACCGCGCAGCGCGCAGCCACATTGAAAAGTGCTACGGTTGCTCGGCAACCCTGCTACCATATCCCGCTTTATACGGGCTTTAGGCCAGTGGCTTTGCGTCCCACCCTTTCGAGTGGTTTGCCTTTATCAAGCTTCCTGAACGAATATGATAATTTTTGTCCAAATTGGATAGCAAATTAAATGCCAAAATATTATTAAAAAAAAATTCGTCTAACTCCCAACAATAATTTAAAATATAAATTACTACGGTTTTTTAGAACATAGACCGTATCTTTATTTTAATGGCGTCGAAATTTAAATTACGGAATTGTAATCAGAGGTGGGATAGGAACCTGAACATGAAATAAAGGCATTACATTTAGGGCGACCGCTATGGTATTCTGTTGGACTCTTTAAAATACGATTTGATTGATGCGACGACTCTATCGGCGGTCCTGCCATCCCATAAATCGATTTTACAGTCATGAGAGGTTTCTTCTGAAAGCAAGTCATCCACATGTTCCTCGAAATTATCAAGGCGACACAGTCGATTGGTGCCCTTATGGATGGTAACGGGTCTTTCGGTGTTGGGTCTCAGGGTCAGACAAGGAATACCCAAATATGTGGTCTCCTCCTGAAGGCCGCCCGAGTCGGTGAGCGCAAAACGGCAGTTAAATGTCAGGTTCATAAATCGGATATAGTTGATGGGCTCGGAAATTATTAAATTGTCTGCTTTTTCCAAGAGCGACATCAGATCAAGGTTTTCCATACGCTGACGGGTTCGTGGATGTACCGGAAAAACGAGGGGTACCCGCTGAGAGATGCGAAGGAGTGCATGGCAGAGTCTCGTCACAATCTTTGGATTATCAACGTTCGAAGGACGGTGCAGGGTTACCAGGCCGTATTTGCCCGCATGCAATCCCATATCGCTGTATACGGACTCCTTTTGAATGGAGCTGCGTAGCATCTCCAGTGAATCAATCATGATATTGCCCACACGCTGGATCTTCTGCCGGTCGACCCCCTCCCGAATCAAATTATCATCTGCATCGGGCGATGGCGTCCAAAGGATATCCGCTAATGTATCGGTCACCAGCCGGTTAATTTCCTCAGGCATAGTGCGGTCAAAAGAACGCAGCCCGGCTTCAAGATGGGCAACAAGCGGCCGATCAAGATCTGCTGAGTTCAAGACGCCTGCTGGATCCGTGGACGTTGAATTTGATCCTGTTAATTTATAGGAAATTTTCACGGCGGCGATGGTGCAGGCCATGGTGGAATTAACATCTCCCACGACGATGACCATATCAGGACGGCTTTCAAATAATACCTTTTCATAGGCCATCATCACATGACCGCTCTGCTCGGCATGCGAGCCGCTGCCCACCCCTAAATGCAGATCCGGCGCAGGCAGGCCAAGATCCTGAAAAAAAACATCAGACATGTTCAGGTCATAATGTTGGCCGGTGTGTACAATCAAGGGGTTGGCCCACCGCTCTTTTTTCAGAGCATGGTAGAGCGGAGCTATTTTCATAAAATTCGGTCTGGCGGCCGAAATGAGATGAATTTTCATGGTCAACGTGTTTCTTATTGATCTTCTTATTCGAAAAAATTTAATCAGAGAATCATAGCATGGAAATTGCCGAGATCAAATCTAAAAATCTTCCGTCAGCTGACAACCGGTGCAGTCTAAAATAAGATTTTTTAACTTATTGCGCAGAACCGAGTAAGAATAGTATTTTTGGGCTGTTTCATAATTATGTTTTACCATTTTGGTACGAAGTTCGGGATCGGTTAAAACTGCTCTGGTTCTGCGCACCGTTTCATTCGTTACATATCCGTCCATCTCAATGACGGAAAAACCTTTCGGCTTAATATCCATCGTATAGATCGAATAGGTGTTGACCACAATCGGCCTGCAATAATAGATCGCCTCCAGGAATGCATTGCCGAAACCTTCAAAGGTAGAAGGATAGGTAACCAGGTCGGCATAGGGATAGACGTCTTCCAGCGTGTAGATCTTCCTTCCACTGCTGGACAAGCCTCTTTCTTCATTGATAATGCTTGATACAAAATAAGTGTCAACTTTCATCAATTGGGCGTATTCTCTTACCCGGCGTTCGTAGCCATACCCTTCATCCCCGGAGGCATGCGAGATAATCAGCTTAGCCTTCATCCCCAACCGGTGTACCAGTTCAATTGCGTGTTCGATTCCTTTACGCTTAACAACTCGCGTTGGTTGAAGAACTAGCAGAACATCATCTGCGACTCCCAATGACTGACGCACATCCGAGGCATAATCATCGGCTGCAACTCCACTATGGTGGGAATCATATCCGCAGGATTCAAAGCCACCTGGCATCGGAGGGGGATTTTCAAAATCCATCACATTGGGAATAATGGTTGCAGATATACCGGTCCGGAGACTCAACTGATTATCCGCTGAAGAGTTGATCACCACATGTTGAATCGTCGGCAGGTGCGGTGGGAAGGCCATGTTGAGATACTCCCACGCGGCATTGGTCATAAAATGTTGACGTTCCCAGAAGAAATCGTGATGATGAGCAATGGTTGGCATCCCAGTTTCGGAAATAATCTCAGTAAGCGCAATGCCTAAGGGCAAATTCAAGGGAATCGTGAGGGCGTTTTCCGGAATTAGCAAATCGATTTCAAATTTTTCAATGAACTTGTATAAGTGATCCTTCAATTTGCGTTTGAGTTCATAGATTTTTTGAGTTACCTCCCGCCCTCTTACGCGAACGCCGAAGCATTCTCGAAAGACATCAATAATATCCGGATGTTGAAAATGGGCTTCTTTGAGAAGATATGAATATGCTGGCGGGCGATCAAGTTCACCGGCGAAATAATAGCAGGTGAACCCGACTCTTTCGAAGACATCTGCCCATTTGGCTGTTTCAAGCGAGACCCCGTCTGTGCCTGCAAGACGTGTAGAAATGAAACCCGCATTATGGCTTCTATTACAAAACGAACAGTATGCCACTTTTCAGACCTCCTTGTAACGAAAACAGTCGACAACATGATCGTTTACTAGGCCGGCCGCCTGCATAAACGCATAGCAAATAGTGGGGCCGACAAATTTAAACTTACGTTTTTTGAGGTCTGCGCTCATGGCTGCCGACGCCGGTGTTTGAGCGGGTATTTCCTCCAGGGTCTTCCACTTGTTTTTTTTTGTTTGCCCTCCGACAAATCGCCAGATGTAATTGTTAAAGCTGCCGAATTCTCTTTGGACAGCTATAAATGAAATGGCATTTTGAATTGCTGCATTGATCTTAAGTTTGTTGCGAACGATTCCCTGATTTGAAAGAAGTAGATTGACTTTGTGTGAGTCATATCCGGCGATCTTGTGCGGATCAAACTTATCAAAGGCCTTTCTAAAGTTTTGCCGTTTCTTCAAAATAGTCAACCAGCTCAAACCTGCCTGGACGCCCTCGAGGATAAGAAACTCAAACAATTTGCGATCATCATGTAACGGGACTCCCCACTCCTTATCGTGATACTTTTTGTATAGTGGATCGGTGGTTGACCAGCTGCATCTGGACTTCAATCAACATCCTCCCTATAGTTGAATAAATAAAAGCCTAGAGCCTTGTCAACACCCTCCGTGGGAGCAAATTCAGTTCCGACAATCTTCCCGTTAATGTTTCGGATGATCACCTTTTTTTGTATATAGGCTCTTTGGGCATCATCAGTATGAAATTCTACCTGAATGATATCTCCAACCTCACAGTCATTTTCGGCATCAATCTGAAGTTTCATCCCGATTATGGACAAATCCTTGACAATCATCAAACCACCACCCAACTGTTTACCGTCGACATAGCGACTGTAGCTTCCAGGCAGATTGGTTTCCTTGCGGTACCGTTTTCGTTTTTCCAAAATAGAGACATAAGAATAACCGCACGGGCACCGGACACTCACCTTAACGTTTTTATCAAGGGCAGCATACCTTGAAACATTTACCGTCTTCGATTTCTGACACTTCGGACAAACAAATGTGGCCATCTTAGTGCTGGCTATATAAACTTTTTCAGTCATCACGCTACCTCTAACAATAATCAGCGGCCACCAGCGGAGCTGAGCTTATGAGGATGGCCACTACCCTAAAAGAGGTCGTGGCCACCTTTGATGGTGGTCGCTGATTTTTAAAAAGAATTTTTATGCATTTCGCGAAGAAACAAGTTCGCCACCAGGAAATTAAAACACATAGCATAATTTTAAACAAACCGTCTTGCACTGTATCTTTGCCCCGTTGTGGGCATTTTTCCGGTCTGGCCAGATCGGGTAATGAGATTTATTAATTTTTATCACGAAACGCCTTTTTTTTAAACAGGATTTTCGCATCAATTCAGTGAGATGATATAAAATTGAATCACAAACTGCGAGAAAATGGCTTAAAATGGGAGCTTTTCGCCGGTTTCTTTCTGTAAAACCATGAAAAACAAGCATTCATTTATTGACTTTCCAGACTTTTTGCGTTAGATTGACTACTATAAAGCTTTATTAGGCTTTACTCTTTAACTCAACAGAAGGAGACAGAAATGACAAAAGCAGAGTTAGTTGAAAAAATGGCAAAAGACGCTAAGGTTTCCAAAGTAGCGGCCGGCGCAGTTCTTGACTCGTTCATGACCAATGTCACCAAGGCCCTGAAAAAGAAAGACGGAAAAGTCACGTTGGTCGGGTTCGGAACATTTATGAAAAAGCGTCAAAAAGCGCGCAAGGGCCGCAACCCCCAGACAGGTGATCCGATTAAAATCAAGGCCCGAAACGTAGTAAAATTCAAAGCCGGCAAAAAACTCAAGGACTCAGTCTAGTTTAGGCAAGCCTTAAAAAGGGGCAGTTCTTCAGCTTTTGAGCTGAAAGCTGCCTTTTTTTATCGATCGTCTTCCTGAAAAAACCGCTTCGGTGAATGTGGCAGAAAACTCAATTCATAAGCCACCGGCATCGTTCAAGTTTAATTCAATTTTGTGTATTCTCCCGGTAACGGTAGAACCTTTTCAATTCTCATCCCGCCAAAGGGCGGGGTGGCTTATGAATTGAGTTAGATTTTCAGTCTTTGGGCATTAGTTTCAAATCTATGTTGAAGTAATTTGATTGGAGGCACCTTCGATGAGTGGCGATGTACCGGATCGGCAGGAAGAATATATTTCCGAATATGATGAAGAAACCACTGAACCACCCGATTACAAAGTTTTACTGCACAATGACGACTTCACGACCAAGGCCTTTGTCGTGGAAATTCTTGTGGTGGTTTTCAACAAATCGCTGGAAGAAGCTAATCACCTGATGTGGTATGTCCACAAAAATGACATCGGCGTGTGTGGTATCTACTCTTTGGAAGTTGCTGAGACGAAGATTGAGCAAGCGACGGCGCTGGCCCGGGAAAATGGATTTCCATTAAAATTGACATTGGAAAAAGAATAAGGGGAAACCGCAAAAATGCGCCACTTGATGGAAAACGATATACTGACGAAAGTAAACCGATATAATTTGATTCGAAACCAAAGAATGATTTATATCGACGTCCATGAATCCCTGGCCGGTGATTTGGCCGGTAAATTTGTAGCGGTTCCAAACCTTATCAATATTATAGCCAGGCAGGAATTTCAGGGAGTCGGCCCAACCGAATCGGAAGCTTTGAACAACTGCTTGTCCAAAATAAAAAAATTTGATGTTGAAGATCTATTTCCGACATCTAGCCCAACAACGCCGTCGAACGCCTAACAGATAAACTCATAATGCTTTATTTTACCGTCTGACTCGAGCGTGATCGGGGAGTTACTTTGGCATTTAAGATCTTTATGATTTTAGGACGGTATTCACTTTTTTTTGCTAGTTTGTTCGCTGTTGTTTTGATTATCAACAGCGCCGCAAAAAAAAATGAAAATCCCATGATCGCCGATAAACCGGAAGGGTTGAAATCGAATATGGAAGCCATTGCCTGACCAAACACCGCGCCGACAATCAAAAACAATATCGGGAACACATAGAGCAGGAAGGTCGCCTTTAACAGCGATGAGGTTTCAAAACTCAGTACAATCCGATCTCCTTCCTTGGCGCCGGCTTCATTAATGACTTTTACCTCCATCTCATTGCCACCGCCCGTGCTGTGGCAGGACCTTCTAGCCGAACATCCTGCACAACTGCCGGACTTAACGGTTTTTACCCATGTCGCCTTAGAATCGGTTTTAATTACAATGCCCTGTTCGGTGGCCATAATAATTCTCAATTCTCGTTAAAGGGTCAATTCATAAGCCGCCGGCATCGATCAAGTTTGAATCATGAAGCATACCCTCGCGACAACGGTAGAACTTTTTAAAATATCTCCGGCGTAGCCGGTGGCTTATGAATTGAGTTAGTCCATTTGAATTTTAGACAGAAACGGCATTCTCCCTTTCTTCGTTCCCGGCCGATTGTTCATAACAAATCAATCCGCATTGCAGGCACCTCGAAGCTTCAGTCCGCGCCATTTCGCTGTTAAAGCCCCTTTCAATCTCACCGCAGGCGGCGAGCTCCTGGCCGCTGCAAAGTGGCATGATCTGACGTTGACAGGCTGTTACGCTTTCAACCTGATCGACATTTTGTACGAAGGATTGGGGTGTAATCACGCGCTCCGTAAGAGACGGCTCGATTCCATACATCATCTGCTGCAGGGAGGCCGCCGCTCTTCTTCCGGCGCCGATGGCTTTAATGGCGGCACTGTAGTCGGCCATCACATCTCCATCGGCAAACAGTCCGACCTCATCTTTAAAGGCAGGTTGTTTGTAAGGCGTGGCAGCTTCCCAACGCAGCGGTGTATCCCCGAGATCGCCATTTTTGGAATCTTCCGATTTTGACTCTATGAAGATCAACTCCGGGAAACGGCCGGCAGCGATAATCAAGTTTTGAGCTCTTAAAGTGCATGTTTTCCGGGTTTTGATATTTACCGTATCCAACTCGATAAGACGGTCTTCTTCCCCTCTCAAACATTGAATAGCAGTGTCATACCAAATATCCAACCCCTCGGCATCTAAATTTTTCACATCGGCGTCACTGATGGCGCTGTGTTGCAAGTCCTCACGATACAATAGCGTAATTTTTTCCGCACCCGATTCCCGGCAGATTTTCGCAGCTTCCAAGGCAAGTTTGCCGCCGCCGAAAATGGTTACCTCCGGCGAACAGGTAAACATCTTACGGTCCTTGCCTGCCAAACTTAAAAGATCGACCATCATATAGGTGCCCGGAATGGGCGTTTCAATATCCGTCACCGACTTCCTTGCCATGCGGCTGTCCCAGCCGCCGGATGCCAGAAAGACGGCATCAACACCTTGGCGCAGCAGGGTATTCAACGTGAAATCTTTTCCCATCACCGTGCCGGTTTCTGCTTCGACACCCATTTCAAGGATCCCCTCGATGTCCCAGTTGAGGATATCTTCGGGCAGCCGTTCCCGGGCGATCGCACTTCGCAATAATCCGCCGAGTTTTGGATTGGCGTCATATACGGTCACTCGATGACCCAGGCGGGCGGCAAAGAAGGCGGTTGAGAGCCCTTCCACACCACCGCCGACCACGGCAATGGCACGGCCCGATATAGGCGCCTTGTATGGAAGTATTCTTTCCCCGCTTTGTCGTTCAAAATCAGCGGCAAACCGTTTCAGATAATTGATTGCCACAGGTTCATCAATAAAATTCCGACGGCAGTCCAACTCACATGGACGCGGACAAATTCTTCCGATAATAGCCGGGAACGGATTACGTTCTTTGATGACTTGGACCGACCGATGGAAATTTCCCAGGGAAATTTGTCGGATATATTCACGAATGTCGATTCCGGCCGGACAGCTGCGTTGGCAGGGTGTGGTGCATTCCTCGGTAGTATATTCTCTCATGATACGGCGGGTAACGGAGGACAGATTGATAATATGCTTCGGACAGACTCGTTCACAGGTTCCGCAACCGGTACATTTATCTTCATGCACCACAGGCAGTCCCTGGGACCCCATGGTGATGGCATCAAAGGGGCAAACTTTTTGACAGGTCCCGAGTCCCAGACAGCCGATGGTGCAGACTTTCATACCCCCGCCTAAGAGGGCCGCCGCCCGGCAATCATCCAGACCGTCATAGATGTATTTTAGATCGGCATCCTGCACACCGAAATAGCATCCCGGTCGCGCGATGTCCGGTTCTTTCGCCTCTATTTTAACTCCCATGATCTCCGCGATGGCCTCAGCCACCTCGGGACCTGCTGCGACACAGGAATTTGGTGCCGCTATGCCGGCCACGATCGCTTCCGCATTGGCGCTGCAACCCGGCAGCCCACAACCGCCTCAGTTGGCACCCGGCAATTCGTCTTCAATATCCAGAATCTTTGGATCTACATAAACATAAAAAACTTTTGACGCCAGAGCTAAAACGGCACTGATGACCAGTCCCATGCCCCCCATCAAAATAAGCGCGGTAGTCATAATATCACTCCAAATATGATTTGACCTTCAGAAAATAGCATCAAACCTGCACTTCTCAAAACAGGTCATGCACTTGATACATTTTTCCTTATCGATAAAGGCAACCTCTTTCTTTTTCCATAAAATAGCGTCAACCGGGCAACTCCGGAAGCATAAGCCGCATTTGGTACAGATATCCGGCTCGACTTCAAATCGCAACAATGCCACACAGCGCTTGGCCGGACAGCGCTTCTCATGGATATGGGCTTCGTATTCATCTCTGAAATAACGCAGGGTGGAGAGGACCGGGTTGGGTCCGGTCTGCCCCAGTCCACACAAAGCGGTGTCCTTGATCGTATCGGAAAGCGCCTCCATGATTTTTAGGTCGCCCGGTTCCCCCTTACCCTGGCATATTTTTTCCAGCAGCTGCAAAAGCCGCCGCGTTCCCTCTCGGCAAGGAGTGCATTTGCCACAGGACTCATCCTGCACAAAGTCCATGAAAAAGCGGGCCATATCCACCATGCAGGTATTTTCATCCATAACGATGGCCCCGCCGGAACCCATGATGGCCCCTACTTTGGCAATGGCCTCGTAGTCCACCGGCGTATCGAGGTATTGTTCCGGAACACAACCTCCGGAAGGACCGCCGAGCTGGACCGCTTTAAATTTTTTCTTGCCGGGGACCCCCCCCCCGATATCATCAATGATGGTTCTGAGCGTCGTACCCATCGGCACTTCCACCAGTCCGATATTATTGACATCACCGGACAGGGCAAAAACCTTGGTACCTTTGCTGCTCTCCGTACCGACACCGGCAAACCATTTGCCGCCGTTTGATATGATTTGGGCAATACAAGCCAGGGTTTCAACATTATTTAAGATGGTCGGTTTTTCCCAGAGACCCTGTAGGGCGGGAAAAGGCGGACGCGGACGCGGCATCCCGCGCTTGCCTTCAATCGATCGCATCAAGGCGGTCTCTTCGCCGCAGACAAACGCACCGGCTCCCTGGTAAATATCGATGTCAAAGTCAAAACCCGTCCCCAGAATATCTTCCCCTAGCAGTCCGTATTCTCTGGCCTGTTTGATGGCAATCCCCAATCTGCGGATCGCCAGAGGATATTCGGTACGGGCGTAGATAACGCCCCGACGGGCATCAATGGCCCTGGCGGCGATAATCATGCCTTCGAGGACGGCATGGGGATCAGCTTCAAGAACACTTCGGTCCATAAAGGCACCGGGATCACCTTCATCGGCATTGCACAGGACATATTTGATTTCTGCCGGACTTTTGCGTGCAAATTCCCATTTTAAACCAGTGGGGAAACCGGCACCGCCGCGTCCCCTGAGCCCGGAAATTTTCACCTCTTCAATGATCTGATCCGGCGTCATTTCCTGAAGGGCTTTGGCAGCCCCAAAATAGCCGTCCCTGGCGATATACTCATCGATTAGCTCCGGATCGATTACCCCTTTGTTGCGCATCACCCAGAACATCTGATTGGCAAAAAAAGGAATTTGCGCCATGGCCGGAATGGTTTCCTTGGAGGCGGGCTCTACATAGAATAATTTATTAACCGGGCGGCCCTTTAGAAAGTGCTCTTCGACCAGATGGGGAACATCCTTGACTTTGAGCTTCTGGTAAAAAATACCCTCAGGCTGCACCAACATGACGGGACCGACCGCACAAAAACCATTACATCCGGTTTCGATAATTTTAATCTCTTCGGCCAGCCCCTGTCGATCGAGCTCCTGTTGAAGGGCCGTCTTGAAGTCTCCCGTTCCACTGGCATGGCATCCCGTTCCGCCGCAGAGCATCAGCTGGGTTCTGACCTTATTCATTCTATTCTCCTGCAATTCACCATTTCAAATCAGCGCAAAACATCTCGTCCGCTCATTTTAATTACTCATACTTATCGATCGTCTCTATGACCTTGTCGGCCGTGACCCCGCCGTAGGTGTCCTGATTCACCACCACCACCGGGGCAAGTCCGCAGGCCCCCAGACACCGCACGGCTTCAAGGGAAAAGCGCCGGTCCTCGGTAGTACCACCCTCTTTTAGGTTGTATTTGTTTTCGATACGGTTGACAGCTTCCTGTATGCCCTTTACATAACAGGCCGTTCCCATGCAAACCTTGATTAAATGCCGCCCTTTGGGCTCAAATGAAAAAAGTGAATAAAACGAGGCAACACCAAAAACCTCACTGGACGAGAGATTGAGGCCGTCGCTGATATAGTCAATCAACTCGACAGGAAGATATCCGACAACATCCTGACACTCTCGCAATACGCCGATGACAGAGCCGGGGACATCCCGGTTGGCGGTAATAATTTCATCAACCTTGTTCCACATATCGTCTGTAATATCAGAATGCTGAGGATGATGGCCATCAATCATAAAACAATCCTCCGGTTAATTGGCATTGGAAAGGACAGGCAACTAAAATCGAAGATGGTATATCACATAGATGGATATAAAAGTCAACGGAGACAAACTTGTTATTCACCTTCAAATTCAACGATCGAAAATACCTTTCGACGACCTAGTTTTTCCCGGCCGTTTAAATCAGGCAATTCCAGGACAAACGAGCATTCAAAAATATCTCCGCCGAGTTTTTCAACCAAGTTGGCAGCTGCTGAAATCGTACCGCCGGTAGCCATTAAATCGTCAATAATGACGACTCTTTCGCCCTTTTGGAGAGCATCTTCATGAATTTCTATGACTTCTTGGCCGTACTCCAATGTGTAGGATTCACTGATCGTGTGATAGGGGAGTTTGCCGTTTTTTCGGATCGGAATCATCCCGATGCCCAATTTATATGCCAAAACAGATCCAAATAGGAATCCCCGGGCATCGATACCGACTATTTTATCGATCTTTTCGTTTACATACCTGTCATAGAAAATAGTACAAATTTTCTTAAATGCCGGCGGGTCCAGCAATAATGTGGTAATATCCCTAAATATGACACCTTCTATGGGCCAATCGGGAATAGATCTTACTTTACTTTTAATGTAATCACATGCTTCTTTATAGCCTTCATTAGAATTTAAAGCATAAGCGGGAGTGGTAGATTTCATCGATCACCCTTTTGTTTAGAAAATTGATGAATTGTTTCCAATATTATTTTTTTAACGTTATCCACATTTTTATTAAATATTTCTAAAATATCCTGCCAGACAGGCATTTCTTCGTCTTCTTTCCAGCAATCGTAATCCGTCGACATCGCGATAACAGCATATGGTATCATGGCTTCTCTCGCCAGGGCTGCTTCAGTGGCCACCGTCATGTTGATGATATCAGCACCCCAGGCGATGTACATTTTTGATTCCGCCCTGGTTGAAAATCTGGGACCTTCAATCGTAACCAGTGTTTTATCTTTGTGGACCCTAAAACCGAGATCCCCGGCAACTGCATACAGCAGCTCGCTTAAAGACTTATCAAACGGATCGGCCATCACCTCATGATGCATCCCCTGACTGAAATCGTCATGAAAGGTATTAATTCTTCGTTTTGTAAAATCAATGAATTGACAGGGAATAACAAAGTCGCCCCTATCAATTTCCGCCTTTAAACTGCCACACGCATTGGTCGCGATAATATGGGTAACCTCCAAATCCTTGAGGGTCTGAATATTGGCGCGATAATTGGTGTGTGTAGGACTGAATTGGTGGTTAACCCCATGCCTTGGTACAAAAACAACATCCACACCATTTAGCTGGCCAGATTTTATCATGGTATCACCATAAGGTGTGGTCCAATGCTGCTTTTCCAAATCTTTGATCATATCTGGATCATCTAATCCGGAACCGCCGACAATACCGATCTTCATATGGCTCCCCCTTCATTGGTTTTAAAATATTTCGCCAGATTACATCCTTAAAAAGACAAAGTAATCTAAAATTGATTAAAATAACCCAATCGATTTACAAAATCCAGCAAAATTTTCACAGAACCCCCTTCTCGGAATTTCCGAGGCAACAGGTTAATAACTTACTTTAACCGAACCTCAGGCAGCCATTGGTTCCCTTGACAGCCACCTGTCTTTATCCTATACTTTTCGGACTTCATCTACAAAACAATGCCTGATTTAAAATAGAAAAAATACCATGACAGTCAACGATCTTGTGCAACGTTTTGGTTTGAAGGTTGTTGCCGGTGACAGGGGCCTCGATCGCCAGGTTGAAAATGGTTATTGCGGAGATTTGCTCAGTGAAATTATGGGCAATGCACCCGAAGGCAGTGTCTGGCTGACCATCCAGGGGCATCAAAACATTGTAGCCGTAGCGGTTCTGCGGGATATGGCCGCCATCATTGTTACCAGTGGACAAAAGCCGGATGATGAAACCCGCCAAAAGGCAAATCAGGAGGGGATCCCGATACTGTTGTGGCCTGATTCTTCATATCAACTTGCCGGCTCCCTTTACGCCATTGGGATCGGCAATACCGGGGCTGAGAACCAGGACCTATGAAAATAAATATAATGAGTAGGCGGAGACCATCGACAATAGACCTATGCACACTGAACACTCATATAAAATTAGATTACAAGAGTTTTTTTGATCAAACCGGCCGCTTTTTAGGCCAGTGCCGTAATGAACCTATGAACCTTTAAACCCCAACATGCGGGAATTGTCGCTTCACATTCTGGATATTGCTGAAAACGGGATCACCGCCGGTGCCGATTGTATTCATATTGTGGTGGAAGAAGACCGCAGCGCCGATCTGTTGACCGTCATAATTTCAGACAACGGCCACGGGATGCCCGCTGAAAAAATTGATAAGTTGGCTGACCCGTTCGTTACTTCCCGCACCACCCGCAGGGTCGGTTTGGGCTTGTCGCTGTTAGCAGCGGCGACAGAACGCTGCGCAGGCCGACTTTCTGTTGAGACACAACCGGACGCCGGTACGAAGATAAAGGCCACCTTTCAGGACAGCCATATCGATCGTGCTCCGGTAGGAGATATGGCCGCAACCTTTACCACGCTGATTAGGGGCAATCCGCAAATTAATTTTGTATACACCCATATCATTGACGGTGATAAATTTACCGTGGACACCCGGGAGCTCAAAGCTGAGACGGGAAATCTTTCCGGGACAAACTCGGTGTTCATTCATCATCCCACCGCATCCATCCGCAATTCACGTGAACAATTGATAACAAAATAGGGCCTATATACAAAAGGGAATAGATCATGGCAAAATTGACGATAGAGGAATTGAAAAGAATAAAGGAAGAAGCCGCAAAAAGTACGTGTTTGCGTGACGGCCATGCAAACGTAAAAATTACCGTGCATATGGGTACCTGCGGAATCGCTGCTGGTTCACGTGAGGTCATGAAGGCACTGATGGAGGAGATGGCCGATGCCGACCGCCAGGACATCCAGGTGTTCACATCCGGCTGCCTGGGGATGTGCAGCAGTGAGCCCAACGTAACGGTTGAGATCCAGAATAAGGAACCAATTGTCTATCAACTAATGGATCCCAGCAAGATGCGCCAGGTATTCAAGCGGCATGCCCTTCTCGGTGAAATTCAGACTGAATTTGCTTTAAACAAAAAATAGATTTCGTCTATATTACAAATAACATCCTGAGGATACATATGAAAGTAGACGGCAGAGATATCCGCACGATTTGGTTCGATGAGCATGAAAAAACAGTAAAAATCATCGATCAGAGAAAACTTCCCCATGAATTGGTCATTGTGGATTTAAAAACAGTCGACGACGCCATCACAGCAATTAAGGATATGTATGTGAGGGGGGCACCCCTTATTGGCGTAACCGGGGCTTATGCGGTTTACCTGGCAGCCCTGAATGCACCAGACGGTCAAATTGAAACCCAATATTTGCAGCATGAGGCCCATCGCATCAAATCGGCCCGGCCCACGGCTGTCAATCTTGCCTGGGGCGTTGACAAGGTACTGTCGAAGATATTGACCATATCGGAAACAGCCAAGAAAATTGAAGCAGCCCAAAAAATTAGTGGCGAGATCACTGAACTGGAAGTCGAGAACTGTCGGAAAATCGGGGAGCAGGGTCTTTCAATAATTGAGCGGATCAGTCGCCAAAAAGAAGGAAAAACCGTTAACGTCCTGACCCACTGCAACGCCGGCTGGTTGGCCTGTATCGAGCACGGCACGGCCACCGCCCCGATCTATGCCGCATTTGACAATGGCATCGATATTCACGTTTGGGTCGATGAAACCCGGCCTCTCAACCAGGGAACCCGTTTGACGGCCTGGGAGCTTGGCAAACACGGCGTCAACCACACCATTATCACTGACAACGCCGGCGGTCATCTGATGCAGCATGACATGGTGGATATGGTGATTGTAGGCACGGACCGAACAACGGCGGCCGGTGATGTGGCCAACAAAATCGGCACCTATTTAAAAGCCTTGGCCGCCTGGGACAACCACATCCCCTTCTACGTTGCCTTGCCCTCCAGCACCTTTGATTGGAATCTTAGGGACGGCATCAAAGACATCCCCATCGAGCAGCGCGATCCCGATGAAATTAAATATGTGCAGGGAGTAGACCGGAACGGCTCAACGAGCGTTTTGATTTGTCCGCAAACCAGTCAAGCAGCCAATTTTGCTTTTGACGTCACACCGGCAAAATTTGTGACCGGTTTTATCACCGAAAGGGGTATCTGCAAAGCGTCAGAAGAGGATATCCGTCGCCTGTTTCCCGATAAATAAAGATGACAGAAGTCAGCGGACAAACAATAGAGAACAGAAAGCAGAGTAAATATAACAAAGGGCCGTGGGGGATCGTTGCTGGTCTCTAAACAGATAGATCTACCGCAAACAGTCCTAAAATATTAAGTATTGATGGTTTCGAAAAAAGTCCTATTTTGAAAATCTTGACTTTTTGCGAGATCATCAATATTCATTCGAAAATATTCAATCATTTTAATATGCTGACGGAACTTGAAAAAAAAATCATTGCTTCGATTCAGGAAGATATTGCCGTAACCGAGCGTCCTTATCTGGATATGGCAGTCAAGCTGGGCATATCGGAGGAGACATTGCTTGAAAGTCTTCAAAGTCTTTGCGACCGAGGAATCATCCGCCGATTTGGTGCCACCTTACGCCACCAGAAGACCGGATTCACGGCCAATGCCATGGCGGCCTGGCAGGTCGGTGAAGATCGCATTGACGAGGTCGGCAATCAAATGGCCTCGTTCCGGCAAGTTTCCCACTGTTACCGGCGCAATCCCACCAAAGGCTGGCCATATAATCTTTACACCATGATTCATGCCAACGACAAAGCAGCCTGCCGCCAAACCGCCCGTGAAATGTCACGGGCCGCTTCAGTTGAGAAATACGCCTTGCTTTTCAGTCGCAGAGAATTGAAAAAAACCTCGATGGTATATTTTCCCTCGGATGAAGATGACTGAGAGAATATGCCGCTCTGTGATTCACCGCATATTCTGCTCATCAATCCCTGGATCCATGATTTTGCTGCCTACGATTTCTGGGCCAAACCCATGGGTCTTCTCTCAATCGCTTCCATGTTGAGGCATCATGGTATTCAGGTCTCCTATATCGACTGCCTGGATCGTTTTCATCCCCGTGCCCCCAAAACCGATCCAGGCGCCAGATATGGCCGCGGCCCCTATTATAAAACCCGCATACCCAAACCTGCCGGGTTACAGGACGTACCGCGTCATTTCTCCCGCTACGGAATAAAACCGCAATGGTTCAAAGACGACCTACGCCGACATGGCCGGCCCGATCTTGTTCTGGTCACGTCGCTGATGACATACTGGTATCCGGGGATACAGGAAACGATCGGAATCACCAGATCAATATACCCCCGAACGCCCATCGTTCTGGGCGGAATATATGCCCGGCTATATCCAGACCATGCCCGCAATAGCTCCGGGGCGGATTATGTTGCCGATGGACCGGCGGAAAAGATCTTATACGCTCTTATTCGCAGATTTACCGGTTTTTCAGTCACCCCGGCATTTGATCCGGAAGTTCTGGATGAATACCCCTACCCTGCCCTGGATTTGCAAACCATCCTCAATTATGTTCCTCTACTGACTTCCAGGGGCTGTCCGTTTCAATGTGCCTACTGTGCCTCCCGCTTTTTGGAACCCAAACGCCTGCTGCGAAATCCCGCAGCAGTGGTTGAAGAAATCAAATACTGGCAAAAAGACTACGGGTGTTGCGATTTTATTTTATACGACGATGCCTTTCTGATGGATGCTGACCGGCATGCGATCCCCATTTTAGAGGGTATTCTCCAGACGGGTACTCAAGTACGCTTTCATACACCCAACGCCGTACACATCCGTGGCATCGACCCGCAAACCGCACGACTCATGTTCGAAACCGGTTTCACGACCCTGCGCCTCGGATTGGAAACTGCGGAATTCAACCACCGCGAAGAGATCGACGTCAAGGTCTCTGAACATGAGTTTAAACGAGCGGTAAACTGCCTGAGAGACGCGGGATTTAAAAAAAATCAGATCGGCGCTTATCTCCTGGTTGGCCTGCCCGGTCAAAAATTAGATACCATCAAACATTCCATCGATGTGGTCAAGCAAATCGGCGTCACTCCAGTTCCGGCTTACTACACCCCCATTCCCCGCACCGCCCTATGGCCCAAAGCGGTGGCGGCCTCTCGCTATGATCTTGAATCTGATCCGATTTTCACCAACAATGCCGTAATCCCCTGTCAAAAGGAACCTTTCAACTGGGAAATGATACGCTATCTCAAGGAGTTGATAACGGCATGACATGGACACATTAGCTCTAATTTGTCATATTTCCATCTACTCCTTGATACAAAAGAGCAGCGCCGCTGGCCAAAAAAACGGCCAGATTGATCAATAAGGAAACTTGACGATGTGGCAAAAAATCAAAATTTCATTATAGCGTCATTCCGGCGGGGCCTGTGCCGGACTAGATCCGGTAGCCGGAATCCAGTATCATCATAAAATTCTGGATGCCGGATCAAGTCCGGCATGACAAATTAAGGAATTCTTTCTATTTTATTTTTTTTATAGCGCAGAGCGAAGCCTCCGGCTCGTAGATGTTTTAGCGCCTACGCCTCGGAGAGCGACATCCACAATTCGTCAATCGACAATCGTCATTCGTCATTCGTCATTCCATTTAGTTTCATATAAGCGATAACGCGTAGTATACGACAGAGCAAAGCGATTCCATAAATCCAAAGTCCGCAATCCAAAATCGAAAATTGAATAGCCTTGAACGCTGAACCCTTCAACTTTTGACCTTCTATCCCCTTAACCTCTGAACCCCTCAACCTTTGAACCCAGAACCTTTGCCTATTTTTAATTGACACCCGCTCGCCATCTCTTTATACTCCTCGCCATCAAAAAAAAGGAGATTTCAAGCCATGTTGAAAATGACGTCTATTGACCTCAATAAATCGAAAATCGAGACTCTGGCCATTGCCGTGTGCGAGGATGGAAATATTCATGCCGAACCATTAATTGACGCCGTCGTTGGAAAGGCGCTCAAGCTTAAGGAATTTAAGGGGGAAAAAGATGAAACCGTCGTTTTTTACGATTTACCGGATATTAAAGTAAAGCGGGTGATTCTTTGGGGGCTTGGCAAACTTGAAAAAATTAATCGGGAAGCGCTGCGGAGCATGGCCGGTAAAACAGTGAAGTATTGCATAAATAAGAAGCTGACAAGTCTTTGTTTTGCTGTACCCGACCCAACATTGACGAAAATGAAATTGCCCGTCCTTTTAGAGGCCATGCAGGAAGGTGCCTACCTTGGAAACCATTTGTTCCATAAGTTCAAGGGTGAGGCAAAGAAACGAGCCCTCAAACAAATACATTTCCGGGTCAACAAGCAAATCAGCCC
>JASFFJ010000058.1:0-18329 GCA_050124355.1 Desulfobacterales bacterium
ACGTTCACGGCAAATTTGAGTTGTTGATTTTTGAACGCCAGTTTTATTCTGCCAACGGCTAACGACAGATATCGTTGATTGGTTAAGTGGTCATAATTTTATATTTTATCCCAAAAGTTAAAAAAAAGATCAAAAAAAGAAGAGCGAAGCGACATCCACAAATCTTCAATCTTCACTTCCGGCAAGTCCGGATCAGGTTATACCGTATTTGGCGATCAATCGTGACAGGTACGTTCGTTGAATTTTCATTGTTTTTGCAGCCCGACTGCGGTTGCCTTCGGTATGCCTGAGGTTGATGATAATAAATTCCTTCTTAAATAGATCGGTGGCCTCTTTCAATGACAACCCCACTTCTAAGCCGGGATACTGGGTCGTGCAGGCAAAGGCCGGAAGATCTTCGGGCAAGATCTTTTTGCCGTTGCCCATGACAACCGCCCGCTCGAGGGCATTTTTCATTTCTCTGATATTGCCGGGCCAGTCATACTCGACCATGAGATCCATGGCCTCTTTGGATATAACTAAGTTGGACGTCCCTCTCTCCTTTTTGAAGATTTCCAAAAAATGTTCGGCCAGCAACGCGATGTCTTCTCGGCGTTCCCTTAAAGGGGGCATCTGAAGCTGAACCACATTTATCCGGTAGTACAGATCTTCACGAAAATACCCTTGGGCAACGTCCTCTTCGATATTGCGGTTGGTGGCTGATATTACGCGAACATCTACGGGAATTGCTTTGTTTCCGCCTACCCGATAGAAGACTCCTTCCTGTAAAATACGCAGGAGTTTGGATTGCATGCCGGGGCTCATTTCTCCAATTTCATCCAGAAAAATCGTGCCACGATCGGCCAGTTCAAATTTGCCGATTTTTCGAGCAACGGCGCCGGTGTAGGCCCCTTTTTCATGGCCGAACAACTCATCTTCCAGCAACGTTTCCGGCAAGGCGGCACAATTGAGCACGATCATGGGTTCATCCTTTCTGGGGCCGACCCGATGAATCAACCGCGCCAAGAGTTCCTTGCCGGTTCCGCTTTCCCCTAAGATCAGGGTGGTGGATTTCGAACTGGCAACCTTGATCGCATCGGAGATGACCTTGCGCAGTGCCTTGCTTTCACCGATTATTTCATACTTACTCCGTAGCTCATTTTTTAGATCTCTAATTTCTTTTTTATCGTGTTCAATTTTCCGGGCATTGCCGATGGCCTGGGCGGCCAAGTCGGCAAAAACGGACAAAATTTTTAAATCTTCATCGCGAATCGAACTGCCGTCGGCCTTGTCTATGATTTCAACGACACCGATGATTTCCCCGTTTACCTTCATCGGTACACAGGCAATCGATTGGGTTTTAAACCCAATCGATTCACTGATTTCTTTATACCAGCGCGGATCTTTGGCCACGTCCGGGATCAAGAGCGGCTCTCCGGTTTGAGCAACATAGCCGGCGATACCTTGACCGAGATCGATTTCGAATTGCTTGATATCGGTCCCCTTTACACCGGTGGCCACTTTGAAATAAAGCTTTTGGGTTTTGGGGTCGAGCATTAAAAGCGAACTGGCCTTGGCATCCATCATCCGGGTGGCAGTTTCGATAATGAGTTCAAGAAGCCGGTCGAGATCCTGAACGGATGAGACCCAGGCGGAGATCTCATTTATATGTTCGATGGAGGAATTAATGTCGGTGAGACTGTTATCCATTTATATATATCCCTGATTTCAAAACTACTGACGTGTCGTAAAATCTGATGCAACACAAATGTCTGTGGTGGCGCCAACAATGCTGGATTTCGGGAGAATCGTTCCGCAATTTTTTAGGTTTCTTTAATATCAGGGCCTCCCGAGAAGCTTTAGCGACTGAGGTCAGGAGCCATGAATTTATTGCGAGAGTTCGTCCTGACCCGCGACCGCCGGTTTGGGCGAAACGAACGCCATCATTGTTCAAATTTATACGATCGTTGACATCTTATAACGATACACATTCCAATGTCAATTTTTTGATAGCATTCGATTTCTATGAGGACATATCGCCGGGTTTCATTAAATTTTTCCATTTTGCCGTGACACAATAAAATCGGCTATTTTTTCAGCCGATCGGCCAAAAAGTTCTTCAATATCGAGAAGATCAAGAAAGCTATCTAGCCAGGCAATGCTGTTTTCCTGAACGATATTTTTTATGTGCTCATATTTACCGCCCAGTGCTTTAATCCGGCTTTCAAGGGTGGTGTTTTGCCGAAAAGAAATATGCAGTAGCAACAAGTATTCAATTCTGTTCGGACCGGTGTCAGAAGTGGTTAAAACAGGAATAACCATGATACTGCGTTCATCTTTGCGGCCCTTGCCGATGTAGACGTTTCCCTGCCTTACGATGATGCGTTTGGTTCCCTTCAAACGGTTGTCCGTTTCGACTCGGGATGGGACATTGGCAATATCTCCTCGTTTTTTGAGGACCTCAATGGTGGTGTCTTCCGAGGGTTCACCGAGCACATTCAAACCGTCAATGCGGTAGAGCGTGGAACCTTCAATTTGCTCGAGTACACCTTGCATATTTTTCAACACAATAATATTCGTGTTCGTGAGCTGAGAAATCGTAAGTTTTTCGTTGCTCAAGGCATCAAACAACATCCCCTCCAACCGTTCACTGATACGGCTGGTCCCCACCGTGACGGTCTTGGCCTGATGTTTGATGGCATCCACCGGCCGCGCCATGGCGCTGATTCCGGTTGCCAAACAATTGAAAAACGTGTTGAGCATATTCACGGCCGTTCCCCTCTGGTTAAAATCGATATCAAAGTCAGAAACCGGAAGTCGACCAGATAGATATTTGAGGAGCAAGGTCAGATCGGATACAATATCAAATCCAATGGTGACGGGGAATAAATTGGCAGCTCTTTTTTTCCTATACTTATTATAGAATTCAGCAATTTTTTCTCGGAAGGGCTTTTCGAGAATGATTTCATAGACATCCAGACCTCTGGCGCTAAATTCTTCAATGGTATTTTTAATTTCGTGCCGAAAACCGTGCAAGAAGCTAGAACCCTCATTGATGGCCAGGGCTGCATAATATCCCCATAGATGTCCCACCAGCGTATTTAAAATGGGAGCGAAATGTTCGCTGACGTGGGGTACATGAAATACGGTGTCGGCATGAGGAGCAAAACGATTTTCATTTTGATCTGCAATGACAATGGGAGTGGCTTTGTGGGCTTTGAATATGGCGGTATCCTTTATGATGTCGCCAATCACTGTGTTTCTGGTTCCGGCGGCACAAACAATTATGAGCGGCTCTGAAGATAAATCGATGTGCTTTTTATCCTCCACAAAATCAGATGAGATCGTCTTATAACAAAGTTCGCTAAGTTTGATACGTATTTCATCCGCCGAAGCCTTGTTGGGACCACTGCCGACCGCGGCCCAATACGTTTTACCGACGGCAAGTTTTGAGGCCGACTCCCTGATGACATCCTTGGTGGACAAAATTTCACGCATGTGAGATGGCAATGCGAGCAGTTGCTCAATTTCAGCGCTGACAAACTCAGCGTTCCTGCGCTCTTTCAGAGCGGCAATATATAGCCCCACAATAGCCCCGGCAACGATCTGGGAATAAAAGGCTTTGGTGGAAGCAACGGACATTTCAACATCGCGGCCGCTGCTGGTGTACATGACCCCGTCGACTTTGAAGGTGATATCCGAATCTCTGCGGTTTACAATTGCCAGGGTGTAGGCCCCTCTCTCCTTTGCCATATCGACGGTTCGATTGGTGTCGGTTGTCGTGCCGGACTGGCTAATGGCAATTATAAGGGCATCGGCCATGCTCTCGGCGTCGTCCGTTTCATTTAATTGGAAACCACTGAATTCAGACGCTTTCAATGCACTGATATGATAGGACGGGCTGTTCATGTAGTAGGTCATAATATTGGCACAGGCTGTAGCGGCGACACCGGCAGTGCCCTGTCCAATGAAAAAGATGCGTTTGATCCGACCGGTTTTCAGTGCTTTTTTCAAGGCGGAGGGAATCACGGCCTGATCTAATGCAATGACGTATTGTCGGGTTCCATCCTCCGTGACCTTCCAGCGGTTGTGGAGTGTTTTTTCCATGGAATCCGGAGATTCCGAGATTTCTTTTAAAAAATAATGGGGATATCCCTGGCGATCGATATCTCGGGATGTAATTTCGGTGTGCTTGATGTCCTTCTCACTGAGTTTAAGGGGAGTGCCGTCATACCACTGAGCATCGATGCCTTCAAGACCGCCGGCGGATGCTTGGTTCAATATAAATATTTGCCCTCGGATAGGTCCGTTTTTCCCGGATACCATGGTTTCTCCGTCCAGCTTGATGAAATGGGCAGTCTCTTCGACAAACCCGTATACTTCGGAGGTGGGAATGAAGTGATCCGGGGCGATTCCGACAAAAAACGTCTGACCGCTGCCTTTCTGGGCCAGAAAAATTTTGCCGGGGGCCAGGTCCGTATGCATGGAGATGGCATGAGAGCCTTCAAAATCATTGACCGCAAGTCTAAAAGCGTCATCGATGGGATGGCCTTGGCGCAGATATTTGCTGACCGTCAGTGGAATGATTTTGGTGTCGGAGGTGATGTCCTTGTGAATCCGAGTCCCCCCAAGTTCTAATTCGGCCTTCAATTCCTGATAGTTATCAATATCTCCGTTTAAGCAGGCATGGATAATGGGAGTGTTTTCCGCCATGTTTTCAATCGTCTGGTTGTCTACCGGATGACAATTGGCTTCGGTAATCGCCCCGACCGATGCCCAGCGGGTGTGGGCCGATACCGTATCAAACTCAACCTTACAATCTGCCATAATATGAATAATGGTATCATCTGCAATCTGTCGGCGCAAAAACCTGATGTTGTCTCCAAGGCTTCCGATCTCATTGGCGACCTTGTAGGTCATGGCAACGGCAATCCTTTCGTCGTCTCCGGTATTGCGGTTGCGGCGCACCGTGATCCCCCGGTTAACCAATACATCCCGGGTGCAGCGCTCTGCTATCTGTTGCTGAACGTTGGCCTGTTTTGCGGCTTTTTCAAATTTGTCGTATTCAGCTTTTTTGAAAACAAACATCAGGGAGATACCGGCGGAATCCCGTCCCCTGACTTCGAGTCGATCTAAACTGTTTAAAACGGCATTTATCTTTTTATAAATTCCCACCGTTTCGGGGGCCGATGATTGATTGAGTTCCGGGCATAACTCTTTTATTTTCTGAACATTATTGATAATTTCCCAGCGAATGCACCAGGCAATATCTTTCATCTTTTCGATCTGCGTGGTCATCAATTCAAGGGTCTGCACCGGGATGTGCCCCATACGATTCGATATCAATTGTTCTTCAGCAGCAATGATGTCAGTCAGCCGATCACCGAGGTCTGATAACCACTGACGATCATTGACGTTTGTGAAAATGGCATAAAATGAGTCGGTGCACCTAAAATTTTGAATCGACTGCCATAGAGAATCGATGTTATTTTTCCCGCCCAGGTAGTGATCGTCAATATCCGTGTCATTACCCTTACTGAAGGCGTCGCAGCCCGATTGTGCAATTTGGTCAACCAATTCAGTAAAAATAGCCGGGTCTAATCGGGAAGGGGCTGGTTTTTTTGATTTATAGGAAACGATGGCAGCAATACCGCAGTGAAATGTATTATCCTGGATAGGGAAAAAAACAATTGCTCCCGCGGGCAAATGCGAGATCTTTCTACCGAAGTAAACATCTGTAGTTAAAATGTCGTACAAGCGGATACCGATATGACGGACAACCATGAGGAATGCGTTTATCTTATTCGTTCGTATCTGTCTAACTGTTTGCTTCATTTGATCTGTCCCTTAAATCAAGCGTTAACAGGTTCAGGGTTCACCGTTCAGGGTTACCCTTCTTGCGTCAACCTTGTTCATAAGCTATTAAATTAGCCTCAGACCCACACAGAAATACACAGACGGTTTTTTCTATCAAACAAATTGTCCGTGTGTGTCTTTGGCTGATTATTCTTATTATGCCCACGTGTTTTTCCTCCCGCCTTGATGTGACATTGTCGCGACAGGCCAAAAAACCAACGAACCAACGGATCAGATTTGACATAAACCCTAAACCTCTGAACCTTGAACCCGTGAACGGTTGCTCGTCTTTCCGGATATGATCTTGCCGACAGTTTCGATGTCCCCGGGACGATCGACGCTGCAGGTATGATATTCAGTCATCACAATGTGGATGGCGATGTTGTTTTCAAGCAGTCTCAGCTGCTCAAGTCTCTCGGCAACTTCAAGGCGGCTTTGGTCTAACGCGACGAATTCTTCTAACACTTTCATTCGAAATGCATATATTCCGATGTGTCCATAGTAATCGAATTTTTGTTCTTTCGGCGGATGGGGTATCGGTGACCGCGAAAAGTACAACGCCCGTCCATCTTTGGCAAACACGACCTTTACCAGATCCGGATTTCCAACCTCCGCCGCACTTATCTTACGTGCCAGCGTTGTCACCTGAACATCGGTTACGCAAAATGGTGCGACCAATTGGGCAAGCATGGCAGGGTCCAAAGCGGGCTCATCTCCCTGGATGTTGACGACCACAGAGTCTGGTGGCAGATTCAGCTTTGCAGCAGCTTCCATTACACGGTCTGTGCCGCTGGGATGAGCAGTGCTGGTCATTACCACCGGAATATCCCATTTTTCGGCGACCAGACGAATACGATCATCATCGGTCGCCAAAAAGACAGCTGTCAGTGGTGCACATTGCCGAGCCTTTTCATATACGTGCAGGATCATTGGCTTGCCGAGAATATCAGCCAGAGGTTTACCCGGAAATCGTTTAGATTCATAGCGCGCCGGGATGATTCCATAGCATTGCGGTAGCCTGTATTTGTGATTCGAATCGGTCATTATAACGAAAAACCAAGCAACCAATACCCCCTCATTGAGCTTTTCTGCTCAATAAGGTCTTTCTTGGCTGAGGTTACACCAGGAGTGATAGAGTGGTTGAACAATTGGATCCAGGAGTATACGCTCACGATTTTTTTATCGCAGCGGTGTTCCCGGATCTACGGGCTTGTCCAAAGCTGCCAGGGTTGGACCAGCATCATCGACGGCGGCTATCAACATGCCGTTGGAAACAACTCCCATGAGCTTGGCCGGCTTTAAGTTGGCCACAATAATGATTTGTTTGCCGACGAGGTCTTCGGGGGTATAGTTCTGTGCGATGCCTGCGACGATGGTTCGTTTTTGCCCTAGATCCACTTCCAGTTTTAAAATTTTCTTTGCTCTGGGTATTCTCTCCGCATGAATCACGGTTGCCACTCGAAGATCAATCTTGCCGAATTCTTCCAAGGTGATTTCCGGTTTAATTTCAGGTCGGCTGCTAGCTGCTTGCCGTCCAACTGTCGGATCAGCCGTTTTTTCAGCTGATTCGACCCGCGGAAAAAGAACAGTGGATTTGGGCAACCGGGTGCCGGGTTTCATAAATTTCCAGGTCTTGAGTTGATCAAGAAGATAAAAGGACGTCTTGGGATCCAACCCGAGATGTTTTTGCATTTTTGCCGCTGTATCGGGCATGACAGGATAAATAAGACCGGATATGACTCTCAATCCCTCCAGCAAATTATAGATAACCACCGACAGGGATTTACGGTTCGATTTCTTCTTGGCCAATTCCCATGGGGCGGTGACATCCACATACTTATTCATTTCGCTGATAAATTTCCAAACAGCCTGCAGCGCGTTGTGAAACTGGAACGATTCCATAAAGCCTTCATAATCTGCAATCGCCGTCTGCGCATTTGCTACCAGCCCGAGTTCGCATTGGGCTTCGACCGTTGGTTCAACCTCGGGGACAACCCCATCAAAATATTTATGAACCATTGAAAGAACCCTGGAAAACAAATTCCCAAGGTCATTGGCCAGATCCGAATTGATGCGCTGAACCAAAGAAGCTTCACTGAAACTGGAATCCAAACCAAATACCATATCACGAATTAAAAAAAACCGGAAGGCATCCAGACCGTAGATATTTTTCAGTTCGATGGGTTCGACCACGTTCCCCAGGCTTTTTGACATTTTGCTGTCTTCAATGTTCCAGTAACCGTGAACATTTAAATGTTTGTATATCGGAATACCGGCGGCTTTAAGCATGATAGGCCAATAGATGCCATGGGGCTTGAGGATGTCTTTGGCCACGACGTGCTGAGTTGTCGGCCAGAAAGTTTCAAACAGGTCACCTGAGGGATATCCCAAAGCGGAGACATAGTTTAAAAGCGCATCAAACCATACATAGGTGACGTAATTATTATCAAAGGGCAGGGTGATACCCCATTTCAATCTGGATTTCGGTCTGGAAATACAAAGGTCCTCCAGCGGCTCTTTCAAAAAGGCCAGGGCTTCGTTTTTATAGCGCTGAGGACGAATGAAACCCGGCGTGTCGCGGATATGATCCACGAGCCAGTCCTGATAGCGACTCATTTTAAAGAAATAGTTGGATTCTTTGATCACTTCCGGTTCTGTCTCATGGTCCGGGCATTGTCCGTTCTCAAGTTCGCGTTCGGTATAAAAGCGCTCGCACCCGAAGCAATAGAGCCCTTCATATTCGGCAAAATAGATATCTCCCGCATCATAAATTTTTTGCAGTACCTGCTCTACAACGGACATGTGGGCAGAATCGGTGGTGCGTATGAAGGCAGAGTTTTTTATGCCCAATTCAGGCCACAGCTCCCGGAATAGCTGACTGATGGCATCTACGTAATTTCTGGGAGTCATATTCTCTTTTTTGGCGGCACGAACGACTTTGTCCCCATGCTCATCAGTACCGGTTAAAAAAAAGACATCGCATGCGCGCATGGTATGAAAACGGGCGGCAACGTCCGCCACGATGGTGGTATAAGCGTGTCCCAAATGAGGACGGGCATTAACATAGTATATCGGGGTGGTGACATAAAAGGGCCGGGCCATTTTTTCAATCCTTTATAGTTTGATTGACAATAGTTTCGATTTCCATACCGCCTTCTAAACGAACGGTTATGCAATTGCAAATGGGATTGTGACGGATTACTTTTCCTTTGCCTTTTTCTGTCATTATGTGTTTTCCGATTTTAGGGAGGTTTTTCTTCAATTTCCGGTAAGTATCATATTCATAGGTCAAACAACACATCAAACGGCCGCATTGACCCGAGATTTTTGTTGGGTTCAATGACAGGCTTTGTTCCTTGGCCATACGTATGGAGACGGGTTCAAATTTTTCCAGAAAGGATGCACAGCACAGTTCACGACCACATCTGCCCATACCGCCGCACATTTTAGCTTGGTTGCGAATGCCCACCTGACGCATTTCAATTCTTACTCCCAGCTGTCTAACCAGCATCTTCACCAGTTGCCGAAAATCGACACGTCCCTCGGATGTGAAGAAAAAAGTATATTTGTTTCCGCCAAAGGCCTTCTCGACGGAAAAAAGATTCATTTTCAGCCCCAGTTTTTTAATACAATTTAAACAGTAAGTATGGGCTTTTTTTTCATCACCGAGATTTTTGTTTAGCTGCTGAAAATCTTTTTTATTTGCCAAACGAAAGATTTTTTTTAACGGCCTGTCATTCTTTTTACTCTGGTAGTGAACCGGATCAACCGCAATTGTGCCGAAACCGAGTCCCTGTTCTGTTTCTACAATAACATGATCACCCCGGTTTAAAACAAACGCGCCGCAGTCAAAATCATACACCTTACCGGTGGGTTTAAATTTAACACCGACTTTTTTATTCATAATTCTATTCTCTATGCTGGGCAGCGGCTACCGAATCCCTGATAACCGGCGCAACATGGTTTAGCAATGGATTAAGACTGTTTTAGATGCCTGTGGGAAGCTGTAAAAATTGTATTCTAGGTCAAATCCGGGACAATTTCAAGACCATTGTTTCCATGGCAAGCCTTAAATTGGTACCGGCCTGAATTGTATTTTGGGTGGATTGAATTGCTTCAATCTTCGAAAGCAGCGAAGTTGTACTCATTTTTTGCGCAGTCTGGTGCGCGCTTTCCGCCAAATCCCGATGGATAATTTTTTCAGGATAAAATTTTTCGATTACAAGATCCCGCAACCAAGACTTCATTACCTCCAGTGCGTCTGGCAAATCGGCTTTATTTTGTGCCAATTGTTCACCGAAGGCTAGGAGACGATTGATGTTTTTTGTTGATAAGGAATCCAACTCGCTGATAAGCCAGTTTCTGCGGTTTATCCAATTTGTGCTGTCCATATGCAGCGCCTGTGAAAAGCTACCGCCGGCCATGGATGCAATAATCATCGCATTTTCCGGATCGAGGCCATGCTTACGAACGAGCACGGTTTCCATTTGTCTCTTTGAGATAGGGTTGAACCGAATCTGCCGGCATCTTGAAACGATGGTTGGCAGGAGTTCGCCTGTGTGATTGGCCAACAGAATTAGAATGGTTCCGGTCGGAGGTTCCTCCAGTACTTTGAGAAGCGCATTACCTGCAGCAGGGTTCATTGCCTGAGCGTCGGATATCAACACCACCCGCATGCCGGCCTCATATGGTTTCATGGCAAGGGTTCGGCAGAGGGTGCGAATTTGATCGATTCTAATGAACACACCGGATGGCTTTATCCAGATGATATCCGGATGGTTTTTAGATTCAATCTTTCGGCATGACCTACAACTGCCGCAGGGTATCATTATCCGCCGACGGTTTGCATTTCCGTGCTCATCGGCAGCCCGGTTGTATTCCCTTTTAGTAATATTTTCAGAAATGTTACCAGTGCAGTTACACGCCATGGCGAATGCAACCGCCGCGCTTTGTTTGCCGACTCCCTCTATTCCCGTAAACAGAAGGGCATGAGGGACGGTCCCGTTTTGAAGGAAGGTGGTTAGGATACGTATGGGGCGGTCTTGACCTATTATCGACTCAAACCCAATCACAGATCAGTAGTCGACCCGATCTTTCAATTCCTTACCAGATTTGAAAAATGGAAGTTTTTTTGGTTTTATGGTGACTTTTTCACCAGTTTTCGGATTTCGACCCGTGTAACTTTTATATTCCTTTACAAAAAAGCTGCACAAACCACGGATCTCCACACGCTCGCCTCGAGCCATGGCATCTGCCATGTTATCGAAAAATATCTGGACGACTTTTGCTGCTTCCGCTTTCGAGATATTTGCTTCTGTTTTCAAAGCGGAAATTAGCTCCAGTTTATTCATACAACCTCCTTCCGGACCCTCAGTTGATCTATGGTATATCTAACTTTTTATAATCCAGAACTTAATAATATGTCAAGTAGTTATGATAATATTTTCGGCAGGATTTCAATATCATCTTCGCTGACATCGACCCCTGCGTACTGACCGAGGGCCTCGATATTTACGACGATACGTCCCTTGCCTCCGTATCTAACAAAATTGCCCACGACCCCTGTAAACGGGCCACATACCACCATGACCTTATCTCCTTTTTCTAAACGATAGCCGGTAGTTACCGTATGATCGCTTGATACCATTATTTTCAGAGATTCTACGGTTTCGTCGATCACAGGCAGGGGACCCTGCTTATTGCCGATTAATCGCACTGCTCCGACCGTTTTTACGACCTCTAGATGGGAGTGGGGTTGGAGATCTGTTTTGACAAATAGGTACCCTGGAAAAAGGGGCACACGAATGGTCACCTTGCGATCCCGTCTTTTACTGCGGACGGTTACCTTGGGCAGAAATGCCTCTATTGATTTTTTCAAGAGTAGGTCGTTCACAACGGATTCATGACGGCTTTTGGTGTGCAGGACGTACCATAAACGCTCGAGCTTTTTATCTGTCATTTTTTAACCTCTAAATCCCAAATCCGCCCAATCCGGACAAGTTCACTTTTATCTCAAAATCATAATTTTGTGAGTTGTCGACACCGGTTTTTTCGGTGATCCTGGTATCGATTGACCAGCACTGGCTTTTGTAATTCAACCCTAGACCTGTTTGGACGTGGGTGTTGTCTAAAAAATTGTATTCGTAATTCCCGGAAAGACGGAGCCTGTCCGTCACTTTCACACGTAAATCCACAGAAAGAGACTGGGCCGGATTCAAACTGATCTCGTCGGTATTCTTCCTGGTGTACCTGTATTCCAATGACAATTTGTCTCCCCGAAGATCCCAGAGATTGGCGGCGATGTTGTGGGATAAAAATTGGGTGTCATATACAGACCACAAGGCATCGGCATCCACAGAAACATACTTTCCGGGAAACAAGTCCAATCTGGCACTGATGGGTGAAAAGGGACGATCCGGATCCTTATCTTTGCCCTCATTAATATCGTAACTTTGCTCCAATTCAAAGCGTAAAAAATCATTGTATGAATAATCGGAAACCGTATCGAGGACAGTGACATCGGTTTGATCGGTGCGACGGGAAATATCAAATCTTCCCTTTTTTCGTGTTTTGGATGTCAGGGTGTTGATCAGAGAGTAAGTGAGCAAGTTTCTATTGTCGATACGGTCAGTGGAATCAAAATTCGGTAAATCAGCCTGATCCACATCCGGAATAAAATCATGAACGATTCGGGGGCGGATGGTATGTTTGATGGCTTCGATGAATTTGCCTTCGGTGTGAAATACATTGTAGACTTCCGAAAAAAGGTCCAGGCGGGTATCGTAGAGCTCGCGGTGGTAAAATTTTTTATCATCCGGGCCGCGGTCCGGACGCCACAAGGTTTCCCGCACCCCCACCGAGGGTTCGATATTGATGAACGGCTTGAGCCGAAAGGGGAGGTACAACCGCGGATAGACATCCAGCCGCTGGGTTCGCTTATCGTCCCGGCTCCAGTAATAAACGTATTGTGAATTCAAATTGAAAAAAAAGGGGGAGGTTGCAATGCGTTGCTTGACCCCGTCAAACTCAAGGATGGGTAACTGCTGCAAGGTGTCATCCGGATCACCGCTGTTTCGGATAGTGCTGTCCAGATCATAACGTAATTGAGCGTTAAGGCTGTAAAGCGGCCAGGTTTTGCTAAAGTTCAACCGGTTGGTCCGGATGGGATCATTATAATCGTCCAGATCGCGGTTAAAAACTTCTTCAAAAAAATGCTTTGACCGATTCCAACCCATGTGCCCGTTTCTGAACTCTTGGGTGTAATCCTGGTCGCTGACAAGGTCAACGTCCAGTTTGGCCTGAACCCCCCAGGGCATTTTTTGATGGTGGCTTCCCCGCAACCAGTAGCGATCCTCATTTTTGCGCAGAATATCGTCGTTGCCGTCTTCAAAGCCCCACTTTTTGCTGGCATCGCCGATGCCATCATCGATTTTTTGGTCATCAAATCCATCGACCATCCAGGTCCCTTTGGACCAGTCATCTAAGTAATAACGGTATTCCGCACCGGCCCTCAGTCCACGTTTATTCATGTATTGTCCATAAAAAGTGGCATCCGAGCTTTCGTCAATGGCCCAGAAAAAGGGCTGATTATAATTGAGACCCCAGCGATCGGAGGTCCCGCCTTCGGGAATCAGAAATCCGGTTTGACGTTTGCTCATGGCCGGATAATAGAAATAAGGGGTGTACAAAACCGGGACTTTTCGGGCCCAGATGGTTGCATGTCGTGCCGTTCCTTCACCGTCCTCTTTTATTTTGACTTTTTTTCCGGTTATCCTCCAATCCGGGTTTTCACCGTCACAGGTGGTCAGCGACGCCTCATCGATGCTGTAGGTGTTTTCGCCGACTTTTTTGATCAGATCTCCGGTCAAATGAAAGTTGTTTTCCTTAAGAAATAAGTAGCCATTTTCCACCGACCCGACCTGGTTTTCCAAATCCATTTCCATGCTCGTGCCGCTCAGAATATCTTTACCGTTGGTTAAGAGCACATTACCTTCAGCATAGGCTTTCATATCATTGTGATCAAACCTCACAAAATCGGCCATCAGCTTAATGTTGCCTTTATGAATCAATACGTTTCCCCTGGCATTGTATTTCTCCAAGCGTTGATCATAATTAACCTCATCGGCCTCCAGTTGCCACGGTCGATTCGGATCCCGGATTACATCTTTTATTTGGTCCTCATTTACTTGTGCTGTTAGATCGGCGGGAGCAATCATGTGCCAGCCGGCCATGATTCCAAGGGCGATGAAGATGGGCAGAGCGGCCCGAGAAATCCAGCGCCAACCATCAGGTTTGGGATGCCGACGAATTATAGATTCGGACTTTTGAGTGGCAGTCTTCAGTGTCATTCAGGATGTTGCGCCCTCGAAAATAAAGTCAGACGATGCAATGTGTTGCTTGAATCCCGTTAATATTTAAGATATAAGCCCAAGTTGATCAAAAAAGTCAAGATATAGTTCAACCGGATCTTGTCAATTATTAAAATAGTTGTAAATCTAATCTTATTGCCTAACCCGGATCCACCGGTGTAGAATTGAAAATTGAAAACTGAAGATTGAAGATTTGTGGATGTCGCTTCGCTCCGCTTTTTTATGACCTCTTTTAATAATTGAACCCGCCGGAGGCGAACCTTAAATATTCAATCTTCAATCGACAATCTTCAATCAATGATATTTGTGATTTGCTGAAACCTTCATTTCTTTATAACATCTTGTCAGCTAAAATGGACTAAGGGCCTAAATTACCCATGAACGTTCTATTGACAAATGACGATGGCATCCATGCTCAGGGACTGCGGGCTCTTTACAACCGCTTTATCGATACCCATCATGTATCTGTGGTTGCCCCGGACCGCGAGCGCAGTGCCATCGGACATGCGATCTCACTGAATCAGCCGTTGCGAGCAATCTGGGTATCCCCAAACGGCGGATATAACGGATATGAGGTAAACGGAACACCGGCAGACTGTATTAAATTGGCCATTGCGGAAATACTTTCCGAACGTCCGGATGTGGTGATCGCCGGTATAAATCCCGGGGCCAATGTCGGCGCCAATTTAAATTACTCCGGTACAGTGGCCGCGGCCAAGGAAGCGGCCCTGAACGGTGTCCTCGGCGTTGCCGTATCAATTGAAGGCCAGGTTTCCGATAACTTTGATGAAGCCGCACGGTTTGTTCTTCAATTGTGTGATATCGTGACAATAAAAGGACTGCCCTTCGGAACCTTTCTCAATGTGAATATACCCAACCGGCCTATGAGCGAAATCACTGGAGTTCGGATAAGTCGGCAAGGCACCGGATTGCTGTCCGAACATGTTGAAAAGCGCATAGATCCACGTAATCGAACCTATTACTGGCAGGGACCGGATATGCAGTCGTTTGAAGATGACCCAACCGTTGATGGAACTGCGCTGGGTCAGAATTTCATTTCTATAACTCCGGTCAAATGCGATATGACCGATTACCGTGTGCTTGAGGATTTGAGAAGCTGGGATTTAAAAAAATTGAAGATTGAAGATTGACGATTGAAGATTTATGGATGTCGCTTCGCTCCGTCAATTTAATTTCCAGTGGGGTGTCGTTCCTCGCAGCTTGCTGTGATAAAATTTCTTTTGCCTTAGATGATACACCGCGACTTGCCTTAGAGGGTTCATTGATGGTTTTTTATAATCGATCCGCCGGAGGCGGACCTTAAATCTTCAATATTCAATCGACAATCTTCAATTAAAGGTATTTGTGAGTTGATCAAACCTTCATTTCTTTACAAAATGTTGTCAGTGAAAATGCACTAAGGACCTATATTATTCATGTTTATCACCCTGGAAGGTATCGAAGGCTCCGGCAAGACGACTCAAATGCGGCAGCTCAGCGCCAGTCTTGAAAACCGGGGACATGCTTGTGTCTTGACTCGTGAACCCGGCGGTACCGTTCTCGGGGAAAGAATCCGGGCTATTTTGTTGGATCCCGCCAGCAGTGAACTGGTCCCTGCAGCGGAATTGCTGCTGTATATGGCTGACCGCGCCCAGCACATCAATTCTTTGATCAAACCGTGCCTAGCTGATGGTAAAGTAGTTTTGTGCGATCGCTATTTTGATGCCACCGTGGTCTACCAGGGCGTTGCCCGGGGACTTGACACCGGATTGATTTGCGAATTGCACCGGACCATTTTTGATGATTTGAAACCGGATATTACGCTTCTATTGGATCTCGCACCTCGGATTGGTTTGGCGAGGGCTCGCAAACAGCTGGATAATGGCACCCGTTCCGGCACTGAGAGCCGTTTTGAAGAAGAAACCATCAGCTTTCACGAAAAAATCCGCGCTGGCTATTTGGAACTTGCCCGCAGTGAACCCAAGCGGTTCAGGGTGGTTGACGGCGCTAAAAATGAAAAACAGGTTCAGGCAGATATCCGGGATGCGCTGGCTGAATACTTTTAAGAAAAACGTCGATTTTTATTTGCGAATGTCGAATGAATGTATTCTGTTTGTTTCAAAAAGACCGAGCGAAGCGGTATCCATCATTTGTCATTCCATGAAATTTTGTATGCGAAGGCAAGCTGCTAAAAACTGAAACCACCAATTTTGTTATCTAATGAGCCAGTCTATTCTGAACACCATTGGCAATACACCACTGGTTGAAATCAAGAAACTCAATTCGAACCCCAATGTTAGCGTTCTGGCTAAGCTGGAGTACTTTAACCCGGGTGGCTCCATCAAGGACAGACCGGCACTATACATGATCGAAGCGGCCGAGAAATCCGGGGAACTCACATCGGAAAAGACCGTCCTGGAGGCCACCAGTGGGAATACTGGAATTGGGCTTGCGCTGGTATGCGGGATTAAAGGATACCGGCTGTTGTTGATAATGAGCGAATCCGTCAGTTCTGAGCGTCAGAAAATTTTAAAAGCGCGCGGTGCTGACATTTTACTGACACCGGGGCATCTGGGAACAGATGGCGCTATTGAAGAAGCCTATCGATTGGACCGTGAAAATCCCGGACGGTTTTTTATGGTGGATCAATTCAACAACGAAGCCAACTGGAAATCCCATTACCATGGGACGGCGGAAGAGATCTGGCAGCAATCCGGTGAATCAATTACCACCTTTGTCGCCTGCCTGGGCACATCCGGCACCTTGATGGGAGTCTCTCGAAAATTAAGGCAACTAAACCCGGCAGTCCAAATTATCGGCGTCGAACCCTATCTAGGCCACAAGATCCAGGGGTTAAAAAATATGAAGGAGGCTTACTGTCCGGGGATTTTTGAAAAACAGCGCCTGGATAAAAAAGTCAATATTGATGATGAAGAAGCCTTTGAAATGGCCAGAAGCCTGGCAAAATATGAAGGAATATTGGTAGGAATGAGCAGCGGGGCTGCCATGGTGGCCGCCCTGAAAGAAGCCCAACAAATGCGTGCGGGTACCGTGGTGGTGTTATTGCCTGATGGCGGTGAACGTTATCTGAGCACCTCTCTTTTTGCCATGCAAGAAGAAATAGGACTCAAGCTGTACAATACCCTAAGTAATTGCAAGGAGCCCTTTGAGCCTGTCGTTGCGGGAAATGTATCTTTATATTCATACGGTCCTGCCGCTCACGCGAGGATGCATGTCGGTGAAATGCGCCGCTATGTATTTGCCGATTTACTCAGCCGGTATTTACGATTCCGGGGGTATCATGTGCAGCATGTCATGAACATCACCGATCTGGATGATAAAACTATCCTCGGATCGGAGAGGGCCGGTCTGGATTTGACTGAATTTGCCCAGGGCCATATTGAGCAGTTTAAAAAAGATTTATCCGCTCTCAGGGTCCGACCAGCGGAAAGATATCCCCTTGCCGGCGATCATGTCAAAGATATGGAGGCGCTTTCACAAAAACTCGTCAACAAGGGATTTGCCTATGAAAAACTTCGTTCGTTGTATTTCGACATTTCACGTTTTTCGGACTATGGTCAATTGTCGGGTATTGACATTCAAAAAATTAAGTTGGGTGCTACTGTCGATCTCGATGCATATGAAAAGGAAAATCCCAGAGATTTCACTTTGTTTAAGCGATCCAGGCTATCGGAATTAAAAAGAGGGATATTTTTTAAAACCAAATGGGGTAACGTGCGTCCTTCCTGGCACATTCAATGTGCAGCCATGTCCATGAAATATCTGGGCGACAATTATGACATCTATGCCAGCAGCCGGGAGTTGCTATTTCCCCATCATGAAAACGTCAATGCCATTGCGGCTGCTCTTACCGGCAAGCCCTTGGCACGTTTTTGGATTCATTGCGACCGTGTTTTGATAGGTGGGAAAAAAGTGGACGAGACCGATTCCGGTCACACCCTTGATGATCTTGTACGCATGGGTTATTCAGGCCGGCTGATTCGATACTGGCTGCTTACGACCCACTACAGAAAACCCATTACATTTTCCAGAGGCCGGTTGATCAATGCGCGTCATTCACTTAAAAGACTCGATCAATGTATTCATACCCTCAAACATATCAGG
>JASFFJ010000059.1:0-18227 GCA_050124355.1 Desulfobacterales bacterium
TCGTCCGGGCTGGGCCACAATCTTATCGAAGATATTAAATGCGGCCTGAACAGACGGGCAGTCTTCCGGCATTTCGATCGTTGGACGACCGTTAAAGTCGAATTGATAAATGGTTTGGTCTTCAGGTACCGTGCCCGCCAACTCGAGCCCGCCCGCATTGATCATCTCCAAGGCCTGTTCGGACGGTGATTCTTTGATTTTATTGATAACCGCATAGCTCTTACCGACCCCAATATTTAGCCGTCTGGCGAGGTCATCAATTCTTGTGGCGGCCTGAAGTCCGCGACGGGAAGAATCCGAAACGATTAAAAGAATATCCACGTTTTTCGTGGTCAATCGGCTGATATGTTCCATGCCGGCTTCGTTGTCCATGACGATAAACGGATAATTGCCGGCAAGCCGATCCATAAACCCGGCCAACAACGTATTGGCAGCACAATAACAACCGGCGCCCTCGGGCTGCCCCATCACCACCAGGTCAAATCCCGGTGCCTCCACCATGGACTCTTCCAGCTTCATTTCCATAAATATGTCTTTGGTCATGCCACCGGGGACGACACCTTTTTTCATTTCTTCACGGGCATTGCCAAGGGTGTCCTTGACTTCAAGACCGAGGACTTCATTCAGATTTGCATTGCAGTCGGCATCAACTGCCAGAATCGGTATTTTGTTTTTCCTTACCAGGTATTTGATAAGAAGACCGGCCATGGTGGTTTTACCACTGCCACCCTTACCGGCCAGAGCGATTGTATATGGCATGGTTGTCATTTTCCTTTCTCATCGAACTTTATGGTTAGTTTTTAATATACTAATTCAGATCCCGCCTGTCCAGTCCACAGTTGACCCTGTCTCGATTATTAAACAACTATCCGAAATTAATATTTTTTTCATTCTGATGGTGGACTTATCTCATAAATCAAATTTATTTTCAACGCAATGCAAAATTTCAGAACGACTCTTTTATGGCTTGCTGCCCCACTCGCGGAACCATTCCCAGGCAATGAGTCTGACCTGCAAATCCCTTGCATTGGACGAAGTCATGTGTTAATCCCAACATAAAAATCAAGGCCGGATATAATAATTTTTGTGGAGGAACGAGAATGGATTTTGAACTCACGAAATCGCAAAAAGATATTCTGAAAGCAGCAAAAGAATTCGCCAAAGGCGAATTTGACAAAGAACTTGCCATTGAACTGGACAGAAAACATGAGTTTCCGACGAAAATCTGGCAAAAAGCTGCCGATCTTGGATTCATCGGCATTCATTATCCGGAAGAATATTCCGGCCAGGGGCTCGGGGTTTTGGAAAACATCATTATTGCCGATGCCTTTTGCGCCCAGGATTCCGGCATTGGCAGTGCCGTCATCCTTTCCAGTTTTGCTACGGAATGTGTTTTGCGTTTTGGCAGCGAAGAATTAAAACAAAAATTTTTACCTGCGGTTGCCGAGGGAAAAATGCTTTCGTCCGGCGCATTTACCGAACCGGGCCGCGGCTCCGACATCACTTCGCTGGAGACCACGGCCGAGAGAGAGGGGGATGAATGGGTCATTAACGGCACGAAGACCTTTATCACCAACGGCGGAATGGCCGGCTTTTACTGTACCATGTGCCAGACGGACAGTGAAGTTGAACCGTCCTACAGGGGTATCAGCTTGATTTTGGTTGAGGAAGATCGTGACGGCCTCACCACCACCGATCTGGGCTCAAAAATGGGTATTCACATGATGTCCACCGCCGAGGTTCATTACAAAGATGTCCGCGTGCCGGCCGCCAATCTGATTGGCAAAGAGGGCAAGGGATTTTATCAGGTGCTCGAATTTTTTGACGAAAGCCGGATTTTGGTGGCCGCCCAAGCCCTGGGAACGGCCCAAGGTGCCTATGACCGCGCTCTGGCATACGTCAAGGAACGGAAACAGTTCGGCCGCAAGATCGCCCAGTTTCAGGTCACCCAGCATAAACTCGCCGACATGGCGACCAAGATAGAACTTGCTCGCTTGATCACTTACAAAGCCGCCTGGAATTTCGATCAGGGCCGTATCGATCCGAAACTGACCTCGATGGCCAAAATGTATGCCGCCCGCACGGCCGTTGAAGTGGCCGACGAGGCTATTCAACTCCTGGGCGGATACGGCTATATAACCGAGTACGAAGTCGAACGATTTTATCGTGACGCCAAGATCTGCGAAATTTATGAGGGTACCAAAGAAATTCAGAAAAATACGATTGCCAGCGCGCTCATCGGTAAACTTAAATAGGATGGGAAAGAGAGCATTGAGCAAGGGGCATAGCGCATAGGGCAGCGGAGAGAAACCATTAGTCGGCAGCGATCTATCTGAATTGACTATTGATAATTGAAGATTGAAGATGGTTAAATATTTCAATCCAGCTTCTTTAACACCAAATGTAAAAATACTATTAAATTTTTGAGAAGGAAGGGAGCATGAAATGCCTGACTTAATTAAAAAGACCTTGCTGGCCGGGGTCGGCCTTGCGCTAAAAACCTGGGATGAAGTGGAAGATCTTGCCAAAGAACTGGTAGATAAAGGCAAGATGACCGAAAAAGATGGCAGTAAGTTTCTGCAAGACTTGCAAAAGCGGTATGAAGAAACCCAGAAAAAGCTGGAAGCCCGGGTGGAACAAACCGTGAAGGATTTTTTAAAGAAAGCCGATGTGGTCACCGGTGATGAACTAAAGGCCGTAAAGAAAGAAGTCCGAGAACTAAAAAAGATGATCAGCAGCGAAAAAGAGAAGTCTTGATATCAGATACATTTATCTATACGTAATAAAGGACAATTTTTTTGTAAGCAAGCATATTACTCGAATTGCAAAAAGATACTCGATACTGGATGCTGGATAACAGCTGTATTCTATCTGTTTTTAATTGAGCTGAAGTATTTCGAAAATAATGTGATTATCTCAATAAGTTGTGGAATAAAATCGCATGCGGTTTTCATTTGCCAGCATCGAGCATCAAGAATCCAGCATCATGAATGTCCATTTTTCACGCGATCCGTTGTCGCATAAAGGCTTGCCACGATTCTTCGATGACTAATTACGAGATTTGAATCCATGCTTAGCATAAGAAAAATAGGTGTCATTGGTCGAACCTATCGACATCTCAATCGCTACCGCCAGATTCTGACCGTATTGATTAAATACGGTTTTGGAGATTTGCTGGAAATGCTGAAGATCGATCAGTACATTGAAGTCGGTCTTCAAATGATATCCAGGAATCGTGGCGCGCGTCTTGAACCCCTGACCCGTCCCCAACGGTTGAGAATGGCCTTTGAAGAACTAGGACCGACCTACATAAAGCTCGGACAGGTGCTTTCCGCCCGGCCGGATCTTATCCCCATGGATTTTATTCAGGAGCTTTCAAAGCTGCAGGATGCCGTACCGGCCTTTCCGTTTGAACAAGTCTGCAAAGTTATCGAATCTGAGTTCGACCGGAAACCGGAAGAGATTTTTGAAAGTCTCGAAGAAACGCCGCAGGCCTCCGCCTCCATTGGTCAGGTTCACCGAGCGATATTGAAAGACGGTGAGGCTGTCGCCGTTAAATTTCAGCGACCCGGCATTCATAAAATTATCGAGGTCGATCTTGAAATCATGCTGCATCTGGCGACCTTGGCGGAACATCATATCGAGGAGCTGGCTCTTCACCGGCCCGTAAAGATTGTTGACGAATTTGCACGTACGCTGGAAAAAGAGATCGATTACAAAATTGAAGCTACCAGTATGGAGCGTTGCGCCCGGCAATTTTTGGACGATCCCCATGTTTACATTCCCAAGATTTACCGGGAAGCCACGACCTCGCGTATACTGACCGCCGAATTTATCGAGGGGATCAAAATATCCGATTTCGACCGGCTGGAATCGGCAGGGCTTGACAGAAAGTTAATTACCGCTCGCGGTGCGGATCTGCTACTCAAGCAGGTCTTTGAACATGGTTTTTTCCACGCCGACCCGCATCCAGGCAATATTTTTGCACTGTCAAACAATGTCATCTGTCTGATTGATTTTGGGATGGTCGGCGTGGTGGATCGGCAGACACGTGATGATTTTGTCGATCTGCTCGACAGTATTGCCCATCAGAATGAAACCCAGGTCGCCGAAGTGCTGCTCAAATTAACTTATTGGGATGAAGAGCCGGACAGACGAAAGTTCGAGCGCGAAGTTGCAGATTTTATGGGGCGCCATCTATACAAACCGCTGAAGGAGATTGAGCTCGGCAAACTGCTTCAGCAAATGCTGGAGGTAGCCGCCGAATTTCAGCTGCGTATTCCGCCGGATCTCTTTCTAATGATTAAGGCCCTGGGTACGGTCGAAGGCGTGGGCCATATGCTGGATCCGGACTTTGATATGATTGCCCGCGCGACCCCCTTTATCGAACATGTTAAGCTGGAAAGATATAAGCCCGAGCGAGTTGCCGAAGATATATTTGATCTATCTAGCAAATTGTTGCGATTTCTGCGGCAATTTCCAAAAGAATTGCTCGATATCACCCAGATAATCCGGCAGAGAAAGCTCAGTCTTCAATTTGAGCACCGGGGTCTCGAAACCATGCTGATCACCCATGATCGGATTTCCAACCGCATTTCCTTTTCCATCCTCATTGCGGCACTAATTGTTGGATCCGCACTGATTGTGAGATCGGAAACCCCGCCCCTCATCTATGGAATTTCCCTTATCGGGATCATTCTCTTTTTGGCCGCTGCCATTATGGGGATCTGGCTGCTGGTGGCCATACTTAAAAAGGGTAGACTATGAAGATACAATTGTACAATTCGCTGGATAGACAAAAATCCGAGTTCAGTCCCATCCAGCCGGGAAAAGTGGGGCTATATACGTGCGGGCCAACGGTTTACAATTTTGCGCATATCGGAAACCTGCGGACTTATATTTTTGAAGATATTTTGAAGCGTGTTTTACGATACAACGACTTTCAGGTAAAACACGTTATGAATATCACCGATGTCGGTCACTTAACGGGCGATCGTGACATGGGCGAAGATAAAATGGAAAAAGGCGCCCGTCGCGAGGGCCGGACCGCTTGGGAGATTGCAGAATTTTATACCCGGGCGTTCGAAAGCGATATCGCACTGCTGAATATCATCGCGCCGGATATCTGGGTCAAAGCGACCGATACGATTAGCGATCAAATTGAGCTGATCAAAATCCTGGAAGAAAAGAAATATACCTATCGGACAGGTGATGGCATTTATTTTGATACCGCCCGGTTCAAAGGTTACACCCGGCTTTCCCATCAGAATATCGAGTCCCTGCGGGAAGGTGCCCGGGTGGAAAAAAATCCGGACAAACGTAATGCCACCGATTTCGCTTTGTGGAAATTTTCACCCGAAGGGGGGCGGCGTCAGATGGAATGGGATTCCCCCTGGGGAACCGGATTTCCTGGATGGCATATTGAATGTTCAGCCATGAGTATGAAGTATTTGGGCGAACAACTTGATATTCATTGTGGCGGAACCGATCACATCGATGTCCACCACACCAATGAAATTGCCCAGTCCGAAGCGGCTACCGGCAGAAAATTTTTTAATTGCTGGATGCACGGCGCCTTTTTGATTATCGCCGGTGGTAAAAAAATGGCCAAAAGTGAGGGAAATTTTCTCACCTTGCAAAATGCTTTTGTGAAGAAAGGTATCAGCCCCTTGGTTTATCGTTATGCGGCCTTTCAAACTCACTATCGCAAACCCATGGAGTATAGCGAGGAGAGTATTCAGGCCGCTCGCAATGGTTTACAGCATTTACAGAACCAGGTGCGGCAAGCAGCTCAAAACAGCACCGGACAGAAAGGGGTTGTTAACGAAGAATTTAAAACCAAATTTATGGAAGCAACAAATGATGATCTTAATATGCCCAGGGCCATGGCAGTGGTGCAGGAAATGCTGAAAAGCAGCATGGAGGGTGCAGATAAACATGCCACGATAATCGATTATGACCGCGTTCTGGGGCTGAGTCTCGATCAGGTGGACAAACCGGATGAATTGCCGCAAGAAATCAAAAATCTAGTGGCAGAACGCCAGGCTGCCCGGGATGCCAAAGATTGGGCTGCCTCGGACCGGCTGCGCGACACGATCCAGGATTTGGGGTATCTGGTTCAGGATACCAAGGAAGGGATGCAGGTCATTAAAAAGTAAGGATATCGACGTCATTTTTGGTGCAACCGCAATTCTCCGCCGCGGCGGATCCGGGTTAAGGTAAAGGACTGAAATGAACCAAACGATTATCGAAACGCATAACCTTCACTTCTCGTACAATGGTCAACCAGTGATTAGTGGCGTTAACCTGAAGATCCAATCGGGTGATTTCATGGCCATGATCGGACCCAACGGCGGCGGGAAGACGACGCTGTTGAAACTGATGCTGGGTCTGTTGAAAGCGGATTCGGGCAGCATCCGAATTTTCGGTAAACCACCGAAAGAGGTATCCTACCGAATTGGCTATGTACCCCAGGATATCCATATCAATCAGAATTTTCCTATTTCCTCATCAGATGTGGTTTTAATGGGGAAACTGAAGCCCGGCAGGGGATGGACCCGGCACACCAAGGAAGATCGCATGGAGGCGGTGCAGGCCCTGGAGCGCGTAGGGGTTGGAAAATACTGCAACCACCGGATTGGCGAACTTTCAATCGGTCAAAAACAGCGGGTTTTCATTGCCCGCGCATTGCTAACGGATCCCGATATTCTGTTTTTAGATGAACCGACTGCCAGCATCGACACCAAAGGGCAGAATGAGTTTTATGCTATTTTAAAAGAATTAAATCAGAAAATTACCATCATTGTCGTCAGTCACGATTTGATGGTGATCTCCAGATACGTCAAATCTGTGGCCTGTGTGAATCAGAGCCTGCATTACCATGGCCATGCCGAACTCACCGGAGAAATGATCGAGATGATGTATGACTGTAAAATCGAAGAAACTTGTCCCGTTGAGCTGATTGCCCATGGCCTGCCGCATCGGGTGCTGCACAAGCATGGGGATAGCTAGCCTTGTGTTTCACAATCTACTAAATTTGTTATATTTTATCTGATAAGATTCAAACCATAGGCGTATTAAATTCCAATCACCAAATGACAAATCACAAATAATACCCAAATTCAAATCACCAATGATCGACAGTTTGGAATTTTAGTCATTGTTTATTGAGAAGTATTTGAAATTTGAGTTTTGTAATTTGGGATTTAACAGATGAGATTTCGGCAGAGAGAAGTTTCATTACCCAAAAGACCAAGCCTCTATAAATAGTTAAGATCAGAGTTTGAAATATGATCGAGGCGCTCCATTTTGAATTCATGCAAAATGCCTTGTTAGCCGGGCTGCTTGCCAGTGTGATTTGCGGCATTATGGGAACGTTAGTGGTCGTTAACCGGATTGTGTTTCTGTCGGGCGGTATTGCGCATGCATCTTTCGGTGGCATCGGGCTAGCCTTTTTTTTCGGCTGGCCTTTTATGGTAGGAACCATCGGTTTCTCCCTTGTGGCGGCAGTCACCATGGCGGCCATTACATTCAAGGCCAGACACAGGGCCGATACCATCATCGGCGTGATTTGGGCGATTGGTATGGCGATCGGGATTATTCTGCTGGATTTAACGCCGGGTTATAATGTCGATTTGATGAGCTATTTATTCGGCAGTATCCTGACGGTTCCTGATTCAGATATCTGGATGATGCTTTTGGTTGGATTGGCGTTTGTTGCCATCGTCTTTTATTTTTACAATGACTACTTGGCGCTGTCTTATGACGAAGAATTCGCCCAGATTAGGGGCGTTCGGGTAAGAAGCCTGTATTTTCTCATGATTGTCATGGTGACAATTGGAATTGTAATGGTCATTCAGGTGGTTGGATTAATTCTGGTGATAGCGCTGCTGACGATTCCACCATATATTGCTGAGAGATACTCGACGTCCTTATTTAAAATGATGGTTTTATCCAGCGTCCTGAGTGCAATTTTTACGGTTATCGGTTTGTGGTTTTCTTATGCATTAGACTTGACATCGGGGGCAACAATTATTGCAGTGGCGGGAATCGGTTTTCTTATCTCATTTACGCTCGAACGCCTTTGGCCGAAAATTGCCGTGAAAACGAGTTAATTATCATTTTCATGGGCAAAAAAAAATAAAAATTTTTTTTGGCCACAAAATTAACATAACGTCATTTTTGTGTGAAATTTTTTCCATTTTTTACATCCAAAAATCAAGACTGTTTTAGGAAAACTCTTGGGATCTTGCAAAAATTTGAAGATTCGGGTAAGTATTGTTAAACTGATATGCTGATATTACTGCATCATCTGGCATGATGCGCGCATTCATCTCCCAAGCGGGTTAGATTACTCTTCTAATTTAGAAGCCCTCGGATTTTTACTTGCTTTTAACGCATCAAGATCATGGGGTCCTCAATATGAAGACAACTAGACGAGATTTCATCAAAAATACACTCGTATTCGGCGGCTCCCTGGTTTTCTCTCCCTTCCCTGCTCATGCCTCAGACCAAAAAGACCCGCCATGGTCGCCGGCTTATGAAAAGCTTGAAAAAGAAGGTAAATTGGCTGAAAGAGTTGAGGAAGCCTACGCGATCTTTGAAGAATGCCGGCTCTGTCCGCGGGAATGTGGTGTCAATCGGCTGGATGGGGAAAAGGGATTTTGCCAGGCGCCGTTGAAAGTTATGGTTTACGTGGCCCAACCTCATTTTGGCGAAGAGATATCGCTGGTTGGCCGCCATGGATCCGGCACGATTTTTTTCTCCAATTGTAATCTTCGCTGTGTCTTTTGTCAGAACTGGCCGATTGCCTTAAAGGGAGAAGGAAGGGCGGTTGAAGATGAAGGCCTGGCACAAAGAATGATGTACTTGCAGGAAATCGGTTGCCATAACATCAACCTGGTAACCCCAACCCATGTGATGCCCAATATTCTTAATGCCACCAGAATGGCGGTTAAAATGGGCCTTCGAATTCCGCTGGTGTATAATACCAGTGGCTATGAGCGGGTTGAGATAATTAAGATGTTAGACGGCATTGTGGACATTTACCTGCCGGACATCAAATATATGGATGGGGAAATGGCCGCCAAATATTCATCAGACGCCTCGGATTACCCGGAAATGGCAACGGCGGCTGTGTTTGAAATGAACCGGCAGGTGGGTGTTCACACAGTTAGCAAGCGCGGCATTGCCCGCAGAGGATTGATGATTCGACACCTTGTGATGCCGAATCGGGTCGCCGGAACCAAGAAATTCGTCAAGTGGGTGGCAGAGAACTTACCCAAAACCACCTATGTCAATATCATGTCCCAATACCACGTGGATTACAAAGCCTTTGAATACCCCGAAATTGCACGGGGGATCACCACCCAGGAATTTTTAGAAGCGATGAATTGGGCTGAAAAATCCGGTTTGACAAGTTTGGATCCCAGATCGGTGAGGGATAGAGAGGTTTACGATAGCCGAGGTTAAAAGGTTCAAGGTTCAGGGCCGCCGCTGGCCTATAATGCGGCCAGTCTAACCGGGGAAGTAACCATCGTTTCAGTGGAGCTTTTTAAAGAATTTTGGAATTCGGATTGCTGATTGCGGATTTATGGTATCGCTTCGCTCTATCGTTTTTTATAGATTGATCCGCTGCAGGCGAACAATATGAAATTACAAAACCTAGAATTTTATTTTTGTGATTTTTGTGTCTTTTTGTGGCTATATTAACCCTTTGAACTTTGAACCCTGCTTGTGGGGTCGTAGTTCGAAGGTCGGAGTCCCAAACCTGAAACTGAAATACGGAGATTTTTTATGGACGATCAGATCACGCGCCGTAATTTTCTTAGCCTTTGCGGACGCAGCCTTGCGATCTGTGCAAGTTCCGCTCTGGTTCCTTTAGGCACCTCATCGCGTTCGGCCTGGTCTGCAGCAATCGAAAAGGGATTCATTGGGCGCAAGCTTTCCCCCTATTTCAAGCCGCTGGACAATCAGGTGATCCTCTGTGAGCTTTGTCCCCACGGGTGCGAGGTTGGTCCCGGAGAACGAGGGCTTTGCAGAGTGCGGGAAAACATCAACGGGAAATATTACTCTTTGGTCTATGCCAACCCATGCGCAGTTCATATCGATCCTATTGAAAAGAAACCCTTCTATCATGTGCTTCCGGAAAGCCGCGCTTTTTCCCTTGCCACGGCAGGCTGTAATTTCGACTGTAAATTTTGCCAAAATTGGGAAATTTCTCAGGCCAGACCTGAGGAGACTTACAACTACAAACTTCCACCGGATCAGGTAATCTCCAGCGCACTTCAATATAATAGCCAGGTGATCGCTTCCACCTATGTGGAGCCAGCGATCTTCATCGAGTATATGCTAGAGATCGGCCGCCTCGCAAATTCCCAACCGCTGCTGAAGGTCATGCATTCCAATGGATTTCTAAACGAGAAACCGCTTGAAGATCTTTGTGATGTTCTGGATGCCGCTTGCATTGATCTTAAGGGGTTTACGGAGAACTATTATCAAAGCATGACGGAAGGCAGTCTTGAACCGGTGTTAAACACTTTGAAGATTCTCAAATCCCGGCGCGTGCATACTGAAATTGTTACCCTGATCGTCCCTGGAAAAAACGATGACCTGCAGCAGATTCGGGCCATGTGTCGATGGATTTATAAAGAACTGGGACCGGATACTCCGCTTCATTTTGTCCGGTTTTATCCCCGCTACAAGTTAAAAGGAATTCCTCCGACGGCGATAACGACATTAGAGAAGGCCAGGCAAGTCGCAATCGATGAAGGCCTCCATTTTGCCTACCTTGGTAATGTGCCCGAACATCCAGGGGGACACACGTACTGCCCCTACTGCCAAAAAATTCTCATTCGCCGCATCGGCTATCGGGTTAACCTGCTGGGCTTAATGGACGGCAAGTGTCAGTATTGTGGACGGGCCATCTCCGGCATTTGGAATACACATAAATCTTGAGTGAATGCTTCTGTCGCAAAGCTGGAGGCCTCAAGAAACTGCTAGGAAAGGGGCGGAAACAATGACTTCAATCATATCGATATTCGTATTTCGGATTTGTCAGGGTTTCGCCGTTTTTTTCCCGTTCGGTAGAATCTTTCCGTGCCCATCACTGGAAGATGCAGCTTGATATCGGAGTTGAAAAGATTTAAGGTTGTCGCAAAAGTGTCAGCAGGCTGATACCGGACAAAACGCTTAAAAATGTCATGGTATTTATGATACCGTAAACCGGGATAATGAACAACGCTGCCATGAGAACCCCCGCGGCCGCTCCTGCAAGATCCAGGGCATAGAACCCACCACCGATTTTTTCCAACGCGACGCCGGTACCGGCCATGACCATGACTGCCAAGGCAAAATGAACGCCGCCCAGTAAGCCGGTGGCCAAGCTGAGACCTGAAAACATCCAACCCACTGTCGTCGGAGACAGAAAATTCTGGAACTCTCCATGAATCAGCTGAAAAAATAGCATTAACCCGAGAGGGAGCAGACAAATTCCCGTTTGAACGCGAATAAAACGTCGCCGGAATGCATTGGTTCTTCCAGGGGAGAGATATTGCCGGGATATCCACCCGGCGCCGACGGCCAATCCGGTCATGAAAAATGCAATAATCAACGCCAGCTGACGGTAGACAAATCCTTCAATTATTTGAAAGCTTAACAAGAATACCACCTGGAGCACCATTTCGATGGCACCCGATATAAAGATGCTGGCGGCCACCGCCACCTTGAATTTGGGGCGACCCGTCCAAAAAATCACAACAATTATAATCCCCGTTGCGGCCAAAGCGGTCCAGAACCATCGCAGCTTTAGATCTGCGAGGATATAGAGATATTTTTGCAACACCTCATGCCACTGGTTGGCCCACATCATCAGATTATGGAAATAACAAATAGGGAAAAAGTCCTTATTGACGGCAACCCCCCTGATGTCCTCCAGAATGGATTTCAGATAACCGAGACGGAAGGGGCTGAGTGCATCCTGAAGGATATCTTCCCGGATGTAGGTAAGTTGAAGGTTGCGCTCAATTATCCGGTTTGCCAGGACCAAGACGTCTGAATGGAGTTCACCGGATATATCAGTGGCAAAAAATCGTATCTGGTCGCCGGGGTAAATGAGCGTTTTAGGGAAAATCTGAAGAAGGGTTTTCCTGATCGACCCCAAAAAACGGGCCTGGGTTGGACCCAGCATGCTTTCCCCCCCTGAAACCGCAAAGGATAGAATCCCGCCGGATGAAAGCCGCTGTTTCACGTGGCCAAAGAATTCCTCCGTATAAAATCGGTTCATCTGGGCGGTGATCGGATCTCCCATATTCATCAAAATGACGTCATAACGTGCGTGGGAGCGACCCAGGAAGACACGGGGATCCTCGTGAATTAGCCGAACGCGGGGATCTTGCAGAAATGCATCCGTTTCAGGTGACAGATGCGATTTGAGCAGCGGAATGAACTCCGGGTCCGGTTCCACGTAATCGATATGCCGAATGCCCGGCTGTTTAAAGAGTTCTTGCAGGAGGCCGGCAATTCCACCACCCAGAAGAAGGATGGTTTTAGGTTCCGGATGTTGAAGGAGGGCCAGATGAACCCCATATTCGGCGCTGAGCCGATCCGGTTGCGAAAATACCCACAGGCCATTGGTGAAAACCGATACCTGACCCTCCTTTTTCAACAAAGCAATGTTGTGATAGGCCGTGTCATGCACGGCCGAAAGGTCCGGTCCCCATTGCCAGCGACGGCTCAAATGATCCAAGCGAGACCCGGAAACGATACCCCCTAAAATCAGCAGAAATGCCGCAATCCACATCAAGTGCCCAAAACGAATATTTGAAGGCCGCCACCACGGCCGAAACAGCCACCAGGCAATGCACAGGATCAATCCGCAAGTGATCCAAATTGTTGTAAAGACCGAAATGTAAGGAAGAAATATAAAATAAAAAATCAGGCCGCCGGTGGCCGAACCCAGAGCCTCTCCCAGATAGATTCCCAGGGGTTGATGCGCACCTTTTTTTCGGTGGATTGTCCAGCAGATGCCAAAAAGTGCGCCGGACACTGGGCATAAGAGACCTGTCACCGCAACCGAAATATAAAGCATCTTGCCGATGGACGGCAATTCTCCTGCCGGAAGCGACCAGATTACCCGCGCTGCACGAATGAAAAGCACCGACAGGGGCAACAACGCTGACAGACAAGTGAGCAACAATCTCAGTAGGGTGGTGTGGGCGGAAATCTTCGATGCCCATTTTGCGGAAAGGCTGCTTCCCAGCCCACTCCAAAGGAGCCAGCAGGCAAAAATCAATCCTGCCGACAGTTCATTGCCGTAAAACAGAACCAGAAGCTCTCTTAAAATAATAATTTGAGCAACGGTCGCCACAAACCCGGTGGTTGTGATGGTGAGAACCGGCGATGGTATCGCTGATAACAAGCGCATGGCTCCAGCCTAGAATGATGAGAATTAAGCATGAGGTGATTCTTAACTTTCATCCCATTTTTATGGCGTTAGATCAACCTTTTGCGTCGTTTTAGATTTTTCTAACCTAACCGAGGGATGAAGGCAGTCAGGGATTAAAATCAATAATACCTTGAATATCCGTCACGTATTGGATATAGAAAATGTGTAGAAACGCCTTTAGAATTAATTGTGCGCTGATCGCCATTCTTCCAGTGACGCATCTTCAAACGTTCTTAATTGCTTATCCGTTGCAGCGCCAGGTAGTTTTTATGAAAAACACATTTCAGATCCGGACATTCTGGTATTTTGCAAGTTTTGTAACCATCAGCATTATTTTATTGTTTATGATCCAAAGCGCCCACTCAAACGAAAATTCTCTTAAAAGCCTGCAGGCGAATCTTCCAAAACAAGCCGGCCGGTGGTCGGCACAGACCGGCGATCGTATTTTCGATCAGGAAACCATATATAGTTACATCGACGGCGGCGCTGAAGTATACAAGGCCTATAACTTTAGGCAGTGTCTTTCACGTCGATACACCCTCACTGGCGGGCCTGCGATAGTACTGGATATCTTTGAGATGAGCTCCTCGGAAGATGCCTATGGGGTTTTTACCCACGATATTGACGGGGACAAAATAGACATCGGACAGAACGGTCGTCTGCGGCCGGGATGGTTAAGTTTTTGGAAGCACCGCTTTTTCGTTTCCATCTATATGGAAGAAGAAACCGCAGCGGCAGAAGAGGCAGTCAAAAAATTGGGCCGACAGGTGGCGGATAAAATAACCGGCCACGGTCCCAAGCCTCAAATTCTTTCACAGCTGCCCCCTGCAGGTCTGCAAATAGAACGTATCCGGTATTTGCATCATCCCATCGTGCTCAACTATCATTATTATATATCGGACGAAAATATTCTCAATATTTCCGCTGATACGGAGGTCGTCCTGGCAGAATATAAAACTGGCAATCAGGTTGCCCGCCTGCTGCTTATTAAATATCCAATGTCTGAAAAAGCAGCCCAATCCCAGGTTAACTTCTTGAATCATTATCTGCCGGATGCGGATAAAAGTGGAGCAGCCCTATTGGAAAACGGCAAATGGGCACTCACCCATAGAAAAGGAAATCTGCTGGCCATCGTTTTGGAAGCCGACAGCAGGGAATATGCGGAGCGTCTTTTAAAAAATGTCCAACCCTAAATGAGCGAAAGTCGAGGGTGCCCCAGCTTCAAGGCGCCCAATGTTGAGGGTGTAGTCACCTACCCAGAGCCATTGGCAACGCAGAAGATGGGGTGTCATCGGCTTTCCCGCAGGGTAAACAAAATGGAATTTAAAATCTATTTTTTTCAACTCACTTGTAGATAAAATATAAGACTATGCTTACAATCTGAATAAAGACCATGATACCAGGAATATAAAACCAATATCCTGTTTTGTTTACGATCATTTGGGGTTCAATGGGTCCTTGCAGTCTGCGGATCGAAAGGAAAAAGTCGTCATGACCGAGAAAAAACATGTCATCACACGTCGTGATTTTATCCGCTCCGGTTCCAGTGCCGTCCTCGGAAGCTTTCTTGGATTGCCCCTGGCAACCCGGGCCACCGGCCAAACAACCCGGAAAAGTCGAGTGGTGTTGATCAGGAATCAACGTGCGACCGAAGGATACGGCTCCTTGGACCGCGGAACGGTCGTGCAAATGTTGGACGATGCCATCACAGTTGCCTTGGGTACCAAAGATTCTGGTGACGCCTGGCGTCAGATAGCGAATCCAGATGATATTGTCGGCATTAAAAGCAATGTCTGGCACCACCTGCCGACCCCACCGGAAATGGAGAGGGCCATCACATCGCGCCTGGTTGACACCGGCGTTAATGCCCAAAACATTTCTGTCGATGATCGCGGTATCGAAAACAATCCGGTGTTCAAGCGAGCAACCGTACTGATAAATATCCGTCCGATGCGAACGCATCATTGGTCGGGATTGGGTACCCTGCTTAAAAACTACATCATGTTTGTGCCACGCCCATGGAAGTACCACGGAAATGCCTGTGAGAGACTGGGGGTTATCTGGCAAAAGCCGCAAATAATGGGCAAAACGCGTTTGAATATCCTGGTGATGCTGACGCCTCTATTTCATGGGGTTGGGCCCCATCATTTTAGTCGGAGTTACACCTGGCCCTATGGCGGTTTGATTGTGAGCACGGATCCGGTGGCTGCGGATGCGATCGGGGCCCGAATCATCCAGGCCAAGCGCAACGAACACTTCGGCAAAGAACGACCCATCAGTCCCCGACCCTTGCACATTGAAGCTGCTGACACCAAATTCGGTCTGGGAAACAGTCATCCGGATCGCATCGAGTTGATTAAACTCGGTTGGGATGAGGGTGTTTTCGTGTGAAACAGCATTGCAAAACACGCATCGAGACTCCAGGTACCTGGCAACAACAGCCGGAAGGTTCAGTTATGATTGACAAAATCCCATCGCTTGGGTATAGATGCGGATAAATGATTCATGCTTTTCCTGTAAAAGCACTTTATATTAACCATACACCAACATTAATTTTCTAACAGCTCAAACTCACGCCTGATCCTGACTGGCTCTGTTAATCTTGCTCATGCCCCCTATTCCTTCTGAGCTGTATCGCAAAATCTAAATTTCTCTACTGATTAGATGGTGACTCAACTATTTTGCGGACATGCGTAAGTCGAGGTTTAAATAGGATCAATCATGCTGGTGGGGCACTTTTCCGAGGGGATGCAAATGCCGGTGCTCGTGAACTTGAGCGTCGGGGTCGAAATTAATTTTACCATCTTTGATCGTGCAGATTTTATCGGTTGTCTGCAATGCAAAATCGATATCGTGGGAAATAATAATATAGGATAAATCGAGGTTGGCAATGATGTTGGTTATTTTTTTACCGGTATCCATATCGAGTGCATTCAGCGGCTCATCCAACAACAATACTTCCGGTTCCATGGACAGGACGGTTGCCAGGGACACCAGCCGTTTTTCGCCCCCCGATAATTTGAAGGTAACACGATCCTCAAATCCTTCCAGGCCCAGATCGGCAAGGGTCTGTCGGGCAATGTCGATGGCCTCGTTTTTTGACTTACCCAGGTTCAACGGACCGAACGCCACATCTTCCAGTACCGTGGGACTGAAAAGTTGATCATCCGGGTCCTGGAACAGGAAGCCAATCCGGCGTCGCACGTCTTCGAAGTCTTTGGGGTCTTGGATTTCATTGCCGAAAAGTTGTATCGACCCTGAAGTCGGTGTGCTCAAACCCATAACAATGTGAAAAAAAGTGGTTTTGCCGCTGCCGTTGGGCGCAATCAGGCCTACCCGATCTCCCTTGTAAAATTCAAAATTCAGGTGATCGAGCACTGTTTTTCCGCCCGGATAGCTGAAATTGATGTCTTGTAAATCTATGATTGGGGCTGTTGAATTCATTTTTTGTGCCTTTTTGTGGCGAGATCAAATTTGAAACATGCAATTTTGCTCGTTTTGACTACAGCAGAATTCGTAACCACTCAAAATAAATTAATCCTATAATAATGCCAAACACCGTGATTGCAAAGATCCACTCAATTCTACCGCTCTTAAATTCATACAAGCAATAAAACTTGCGTCTGAAACCCCGGCAGAGCATGGCTTTGTAAACACGGTCAGCCCGCAGGGTGGCGCGCACCAGCAGCATCCCGAGAATGCTGGCGTATGTTTTATAGGTGTGTAGATTGGTTCCCGGTCGAAATCCTCTGATTTGGGCAGCACGGATCAAGCGCTGGTATTCCTGTTCAATCAGGAATACATAGCGATAGGTCATCAGCAGCAGGTGGACGATTTTATCCGGCACACGCAGCCAATTAAGGGAATAACCCAGGATTGAAAAGTTCATCGTGGCCACCAGCGCTATCAGCGCCAGGACAATGGCATTGGATTTTAGCGTTATTTGCGCTGCCATGGCAATCCCGGTGCTGTAAACGTGCAACGGTCCAAGGTTCATGGCAACAGATCCGTGAAAAGTCAGGGGAAGTACCAGCCAAAGCAACAGAATGAAAACATTAACCGCGAGAATTCTTTTGAGAATTTCGCGGGCGGGCAATTGCGCCATAAGAACGAGGATCGATGAGATGATAACTGCAGCGAAAAGAACTTGAAAATTACGGGAAAGCGCAACGACAGAGGAATAGGCAGCGGCGGACATGAGACGAACACGAGGGTCGAGCCGGTGTAGAATGGAATTTCCGACGGCGAACGGCTCCCTGAGCATTGTGATGGTCTACACTTTATTTTTGCGGTTTTGTACGTAAACAGCAATACCGACAAGACCGAGAATATAGCCGATTCCTGCAAAAATGTCCCCGACGTCCGGGCCCTCCTGACGGATATCGGCCAACATATGGGTGATGGGCTGAAGCTTCCGATCTAAAATAGATTCGATCATGGCTTCCAGATCTTCCGGCCTAATGTCGTTGGCTGTCATTGCGGACGTAACATCTGCCGATATATTTTCAGTATCGCTTTGGGGTTCAGAGTTTAATTCTTTTACAACGTCCCGTTTTTCCATTGTCTCCGGCAACGCCCCCTGGAGTTCGGCCTTCCGGACAGTCCACTCGCCCTGATGCCCTTGCCCGGCCATAATGATGATTCTGAGATCGGATTGACCGGGAACCTTAAAAGAAAACTCCCCCTGGTCATTGGTGAAACCCGAAAGCAATTCGACGCTTCGCGGATCCATGACGACGACCTTGCCGGTCTTGACCTTTTTTCCACCGGAAAATTTACTCTC
>JASFFJ010000060.1:0-18102 GCA_050124355.1 Desulfobacterales bacterium
CCCAATGTCACAACTAAGGGGTCCATAGTGAGGTCATCACCAGACTGGAACCGGGGACGACATCATGAAACATGATGGAATACATCCGGGGCAGGATTCTGGAAGACATAACGCTGTCTGGTATGACGCCGAGTCAACGGCGTGCATTATATTTTGATGTGATCCGGGTGTTGGCGACGTTGCACTTGGGAAATTATCTTGCTCTTTCCTTTTTTCGCCTGGCCAGTATTTTTCAGGGTGTCTATAAAAGAGGAATCATGGGCAACGCCAGTTCCTCCTCAACCACGAAAAAATGCCGTATGGCCATAGAAATCGCTGTTATTGCATATGTACTTTTGGAATGACGAGTGCCTGTATGAAATCTTTCCGCGGCAAGCCGCGGAGCATCATGTTTTTAGGATTTAACTCACTTTTATCGCAGTAAGCTGCGGAAAATTAACCCCAGGAGAGATTAAAACGAAAATGTAAAATGACCGGCGATTCTAACTGAATCGTATTCATCAGATATATATTTTTGCCCATCGTAGAAAAAGTCCATCTGAGTACTTACTTTGACAAGATCAGTTAACCGTTTTTCAGTTACTCCCATTAGGTAATAGCCATGTTCTTCAGGATTTACAATGCCCTCAAACCCATGACGAACGTCTTTATCGGTATCTTCAATACTGACCCCGAAACCGAAAGAGTTACCTAAATCTTCCCAGGGCGAGGTCCTGAGATGCTGGCTATGTTCAAAACTTTGAACATAGAGATATGAAACACCTAATAATACCGGTTTTCCCCAAAAGGATAACTTCTTATCAACAGAAAATGAGTTATTGTAGACTCTCCCCGCTTTCTCATTGGCGCTTTTCACTAGCGCTGTACTACCCAGCGACCAACTGTCATAATTTTTTCTGATTTTCAAATATGCTGCAGAAATTTTGTAAGGATCTGGAGAGAACTCATCCTTGGATTCCATTAGATCACTTGGCCACGAACCCCACCCTCTCGTAAAACCAACCTCAAAATCTGTGTCATCGAATTTTGTACCTAATGAGCTAAAAAAGCTGTACCCAGGGTTTCCGTTTGGATTGTCCAACTGTCGATGTTTAAGATCAGGCACAGCCTCCGGTGAGATTTTACTCCAGAGGGTCTCATACCCAACCAAACTGACGTAAGTATCAGAGCTGAAATAGTACGTTCCCCAGGCAGCCGGCACGCCGAATCTCTTCATCCTTAAAGGGCGGGTTGAATCGACAGGGAAAAATTGATACTCTATATCATTCAAAGTACTCAAGAGGCCTTCACGCTCTGGAAAGGTTTTGAATCCAAGTCCCGCTGATAGCTTTTCTTTGCCAACCTCCGCATATAAATTATTGAGAGAAACGGCTGATTTTTTCGTGTAGTTATCGGTTGTCCAATCGTTCATATCGCCATAGTATTCATCTTCGTAGGTATGGCCTGCATCGACAATGGTCGCTTTGCCTGATATGTATTCGGTGAACTTTGTGCTAAAATACATCTCTGAGGTTAAGCCGATGTCTTTCCTATATTCTCCAGTATGGTTCTCCAGTGAAAGACAACTAGCAGCAAACGCCAAGCTGAGGACCATGAAAGAAGCTATCATTACACTTGTTTTTTTCAGTAAGTCACTCATGACGATCCTCCTATATTTCTATTTTTGCCATTTCAATTTAACCCAATATAGGTAGTCTACCTGATTACTTGAGCAAGACACGTGCCAGCAAACTAAATATGAAATATTTAATAATAATATCATGAGGTTAGTTTATAATTTTTTCTAGTTTTTTAAAGCAAAGGAGGAATCAAAATGGATAAAATTGTGAAGAAACCTTCCCCTTCATTCTGTCATACTTTACAGAAGACTTTAGCGTATCACTCTGGATGTACAGTTCTAAATAGGATTTGTTTTACTTCTGGTGCTGACTGTATATGCGTCTATCTGCGGATAACTGAAGTAGAACTTGAGAAGAAAGGGAAAAGATCAATAAAAGTTTGCTAGCGAGTCTTTGAATGAATGAAGTAAGAGTGAGGTTTACCTCTCCTTTCAATAGCAATAGCATCGCCTTTAAAGAACACTTCATCAAGCAATGTACCAATTTGCCGTCGAGAATGGAACGATAATTTAGTAAAAAGAAATATCGACACCTTTTATTTTGGTGTTAGAAGCAAAATCAAAAATTAAATTCAGAACGATTCGCCCAAATTCAGCTTATTGACACGATTTCTGAAATTTTTGTTGCATCCGATTTTACGACACATCAGTAGTTCTGAATTTAGGAGAGATTACAGAACACTTCTATAAATCGCCTCTGCGTCTTTTTGAGTCAGCTCGCGCGGATTGTTTGCCAGAAGGCGTGTCACCTTCATTACACCGGCGGCCAGTTCGGGGATATCTTTATCCTGAATGCCGAAGTCACTCAAATGATCAGGTATCTTTAAATCGGTCGCCAGCGTCCGCATGGCTTCCACAGCGGCACACGCAGCATGGCGAACAGAAAGCCCGGATGTATTCTCTCCGAGGTAGCCGGCAATTTCGCCAAATCTTTCAAGATTACCAAGCTTGTTAAATTCCATTACCGGTGCCAGCATAATGCTGTTGGCCACTCCATGGGGAATGTGGAACTCGGCACCAATCGGATAAGCAAACGCATGCACCGCAGTGACTCCGGCGGTGCAAAAGGCCATACCGGCCAACAGGCTGCCTTCCAGCATATTGCTGCGCGCTTCCAGATTACTCCCGTCGGCGTATGCGGTTCGAAGGTTTTTGGCTATTAACTGCATGGCTTGCCGGGCAAGCATATCGGAAATGGTTGTCGCATTTTTCGAGGTGAAAGCTTCCACGGCATGGATAAGGGCATCCATGCCGGTGGCGGCCGTTACATGGGCAGGCAAGCCCAGGGTCAGCTCCGGATCAAGCAGCGCGGTTGAGGGGAATAGATACTGACTGACAATTCCTTGGGGTGCGTGAGTGCGATGAATTTCTCTGCCCACGACATACTCACGCACCTGCGGATCGGCCAAGGCTTCTCTGGTATCGGTATCGGCGATTACCAGACCATTGTAGAAGGCTAATACGCGATTGGCATACCGCTCCACCAGTTCCATGTCGTGTTCAACGAACAGGACGGTAACTTCCTGCCTGGCAAATGCGTCCATCGCGATATCCATCACCTCGAATTTTTCTTCAGCGCTGACCCCACTGGTGGGCTCGTCCAACATTACCAGTTAGGGAGCGCCAGCGGTGGCCATGGCGATATCAAGAATCTTCCGTGCTATCACGTAAACTTTGTGAATCACATTGCGAACGGAAGCGCCCAGATATTCGACACGGATTTCATTTTGCCTGATGGCGTCACCCATGTATCCGTAAGTGGAGCTTAGGTAACGATGCAGCACCACTGACACCAGAAAGACAATCAGACAAGTCAGGACTGAATATTGAAATAAAGTGACAAATGATTATAATTAATCAATATATTGGTTTATAACAAACTACCATAGAACTAAAGGAGGCACGATGTCTGCCCAACCAGCCCAAAAATACAATTTTGAGGTCGGCGTTTACCGCCCTCCCAGTGAAGGGGGCAGCGCCTCTTTACTGTTGCGCATAACCCGCAATTGCCCCTGGAATCGCTGTGGATTTTGCGCGATGTATAAAACGGAAAAATTTGAACTAAGATCGCCTGCTGAAGTAAAGGGCGATATCGATCAGATTGCCGATATCTGCAATAAACTCAAAGATATTTCATGGAAACTCGGGTATGGCGGCAGCATCACTCGTGAGGCGGCCATCGAACTACTGCATTCCGCTCCGGAGCTTAACTACCAGCAAGGATTTGTGATGGTTTATAATTGGCTCCAATCCGGAGCAAAAACCGCTTTTCTGCAGGATGCCAACAGCCTGATCATGAAAACCGATCAACTGGTGGACATCTTGCAACATCTACGAAAGACCTTTCCAACCTTAACCCGCGTCACTTCCTATGCCAGGTCTAAAACGATTGCACAAAAAAAACTGGATGAATTAAAAGCCATTCGCACGGCGGGTTTGGACAGGGTGCATATCGGACTGGAAACCGGTGATGACGAACTGCTTAAAATAATTAACAAAGGCGTCGACAGCAAAGGGCATATCAATGGCGGCAAAAAAGCCATGGAAGCGGGTTTTCAGGTGTCCGAATACTGGATGCCGGGCCTGGGCGGCAGGGCCATGTGGCAGAATCATGCAATCAATACCGCCCGAGTGTTAAACGAAATCAACCCGCACTACATTCGTTCGCGTCCGTTCAATCCGCTTACGGGAACACCGATGCATGAAAATATGAGCACCGGAAAACTTCAGTTGCTGTCGGCTGACGAGCAATTGACGGAATTAAAGCTGATGATGGAAAACCTCGATGTCACTGCCAAAGTTTGCTTTGACCATGCCGCCAACTACTGGCTCAACCGTAACGGTGGTCTTTTGTTCAGTCAGAGCTACGAAGGTTACAAATTTCCGGAAGAAAAAGCCAGGGTGCTGGAATTAATCGATGAGGGACTCAAAGCGAACAATAAGCGGCCCGAAATTTTGAGTCTGTAATTAATGCCGAGTTACTTAACACCTTACTTATTTTTAGACGCGGATTCACCGCCTGCTTCAGGCTTCGCAATTCGTGCTACGACCCGACAAGTCGCTCGAGTCGCAAAGATCGCAGAGGAGCTTTTCTATAAATTTCTGCTGAGCTTCCCTAAAAAGCAGCGAGAGTGATCAAGAGCAAAAAGTTAGCTAAAAACCAAGTTTTCGCTTAGTGCTACGGTTCGCAATTACAGTCACGTATTATTATTGACCTTTCCAAGATGATTTCACTCAGCACTAAGTCCTGAGTCAGTAAATACGTCATCGTATTTACGAATCGATGGACTTGGTGTCTTGGTGACTTAGTGGCGATTTTTTTTCGCATAAAGGGGATAATTTGAAAGAAATAAGCAGCAATACAGTTGTCAGCTCATGGAATGAATGGGATCCCCTGAAGCATGTCATCGTCGGTCGGGCCAGCGGTACCATGGTCCAGGCTGCCGAGCCTGCCGTACAAAACGAATGGCCGCAGCAAAAGTTTCCATTGGGAAGCTTCGGCCCCATGCCTGAAGAAATGGAAGATTATTTTCCGAAACAATTAGATGGCTTTTAACCCTAACGTTGCAACATTGGAGTTAATTTATGTCTTTGATTGGTGTCAAAATTATACCGGGTCTCAGTTAACCGAACGAATGAAACCTATTCCAAAGGCTGATAGAAGCCGGAATAATGGAATCTTGGAGTGTTGGAATATTAGAGTAAAATAGGATGACGAAAAACACTCATAATAAAAGCACTACCCAAAGCAAGGCTAAAATTGTCAGATCAGATATTTGCGCTAAATTCATCCAAGTGCAGGCAAAATCACTTACATACCTGGCCGTAATATTTCTGGTTGGGTTGATCTTCTTCGCCTGCTCGGTCGCCTCTGAGATGGATTGTTCAAAGATATCGCACTGGTCTGCCACAAATCCGCCAGTCAATCAGCAGCACGTGTTTTGCGGCGAATGGAATAAACGGAAAAATCGTCCCGCAGGATTTCATTCCCGCCCGGCGAGTGAAAACCCTGCTACCGTCGGCAAATTAAAAATTACCCAGCAGCCTAATGCCAAGGGCCTTTACGGTGTGCGCTGGAGCTTTGCCGGTCATCCGGATCGTGAAAAGTTCTCTTCCATGTTTCCGGATACCTGCAACCACGACCAAATTTTGAAATCCATTGTTTATGCGGTAAAACATCCAAAGGCCTGTCCAAATGATGCTCCGCGCTGGGCCAAATGTGGCCCCAACCAACCGACACAAAACGGACAGGGGTATTGTGAAGCTTTGGATAAGTCTATTTTTACCATTGCATTTGCAACGCTTAAGAACAGCAATAAAGTCAATACGGCATTTCCGATTGTAGAATGAAACATCGGATGACCAGAACACAAATTTAGCACAGGCACAGAGAGCCCTGAAGGAGCTTCTTTTATGACTAAGATATCTTTCCATTGGCCGGGACGGCGTACCAAAGATCCTGCACATGACATGCTAGTTGCGTTTCTGGTAATGGATATCCAACGCAATCCTGAATGGACTCATGAACTGGTTGACCGAATAGAGCAAGTCAAGAACGGCAAGCTTCCTGTTTGGGAGCGTATTGGAAACGCTTACCGACTCGAGCTAACCGGGAAAAGGGCTCTGATTGAGGATCTTGTGGACGATGACAGCCCGCAACAATTGATCACATTGAATGACTTCAGTAAGGCCGTTCAGGCATGGATTAAAGCCTTAAAATAAAGATAAATTAGCCGCATTGGCCATAAATTCCGGTGTAATTAGTACTGAAGATAAGCATCTGCCTTCTCAATCGGCAAATTGTTGTCCCACAGCTGCATCGGGTGTGCACCGGCGGCTTCGATCAGTAACCAATTAATCTTTTTTTTAATATATATTTTTTGCCCTACAAATTCATAAGGTCAAGCCTCTTGAATTAGAATAAACAAGATGCTTTACCATAATATCAATCGGAATGGCAAAAAATCATTCTTCCCTCTCAATAATCGTCGCCACACCCTGACCACCGCCGACACAGGCATTGGCGCAGCCATACCGCCCGCCTTTTTCCGCAAGAATTCTTGCCAGCGTACCGGTCAAACGGATACCGGTGGCTCCCAGGGGATGACCGATGGCCGTACCGCCACCCATGACATTGACGCGGTGCGGATCGAGCCCCAGTTCTTTGATACAATTGAGGGCTACGATACAAAAGGCTTCGTTGATTTCCCAATAATCGATATCCGACGCCTTCAGGCCGGCCTTGTCCAGCGCCTTTCGACTGGCCGGCACCGGTCCGTGTCCCATAATGGTGGGATCGACCCCGGCGAACCCAATCGATCGAATGGTGGCCAGCGGTTTGATGCCTTTCTTTTTAGCGGTCTCCTTAGACATCAATACCATGGAGGTAGCCGCGGCGTTCAATGGCGAAGAGGTACCGGCGGTGATAACACCATCTTTCTTGAAAACCGGTTTCAGGGATTCAATACCCTCTAGGGTAGTGTCTGCACGGATGGCCTGGTCCTTGTCCACTGTCATGGTGGAACCATCCGCCTGTTCGGCTTCAATGGGGACAATTTCACCTTCAAAGAATCCTGCCTCCTGTGCCTTGGCTGCCCGTTGCTGAGACCGCACTGCCCATTTGTCCATGTCTTCCCTGGTATGATCTGTCTGGGCAAAAAGTTTCTCAGCCGTGAGTCCCATGCTCATTGCCGTCATCATGTCCCAATGCTGGTACTTGGGATCCAAAAACATGGTCATATTCGGCATAATAGCGCCCCTGTCAATCAACGGTTCGCCCATGGGCACCCGGGTCATATGCTCCATGCCACCCACCAAAACGACATCGGCAAAATCCTGAGCAATCTCCATGAACCCAATGTGAATGCCGGCCATGGCCGAGCCGCATTGCTGGTCAACGAATTTGGCGGCAATCGTTTCGGGAAGATTGGCTAAAAATATGGGAGTGCGACCACCGTAAGCCCATTGCTCACTGACACCGGTGGCGCAGCCCACCAGAAAGTCATCGATCTCTTCGGGTTCAATGCCGCTTTTCTTGATGACTTCCGGCAGTATTTTAGCCAATAATTCATCCGCCCTCATCTTACAAAACCAGTCTCTGGCCGGTTCATTGGGCCTGGAGCGGGATTGGGCCGTTCTCAAATATCCTGCGATGACGACTTCTTTCATAACTTTTCCTCCACATGTTGGGTTGATTGGTTAAATGGGTTGATTCGGTTGATTTAGTTGAATTTGTTATTTGTTGAAGCAATAATTGAAATCAAAGAATACTATCCGATATTGCCCAATCAACTATTCAACCCGTCAGCCAATCAACTATTTTATATTTTTTCACACAATCAGACAGCTCATCATTTAACTCAATATATGGCTTTTATTAGTAAAACGTTCGCCCTTCCTCTGCCATTTCCTTGATTAAATCAGCCGGTTTGAAGCGCTCACCGTACTGTTTTTCCAAACCGATTAAGGTATCATAAACATTTTTAAGGCCCCATTTATCGGTGTAGCGCAGAATCCCGCCGCGGTATGGCGGAAAACCGGTGCCGTAAATCATGGCCAAATCCATATCCTGAGGCCGGTCGCAGATGCCCTCTTCCATCATCAGGGCCGCCTCGTTGATACCGAGCGCCAGCATGGCGTCGATGATTTCTTCTTTTGACATTTTCTTCGGGGTGACCTTGTTATCCTGGAGATATTTTTGCACTACTTCAACCACTTTGGGATTGGGGACCGGCTGGTCGCCGCTGTAGTCAAAATACCCGGCACCGGTTTTACGTCCAAAACATCCGGTCCGGTAAATGGCTTCCGTGAGAGGATGCAACGTGTAACGCTTGCCCAATTTCTTTTCAAAGGTTTTGCCGACATGATATCCGATGTCGATACCGGTCAGGTCGGCCAGGGTTGCTGGCCCCATGGGCATGCCGAAATCCACCATGGCGGCTTCAATGTGCTCGCCGTCGACACCATCAGCAGTGAGGTAAACAGCGGCGCCCATCAAGGCGATTAGCTGTCTCGTCACATAAAATCCGGGGCCGTCATTGACAACGATGGGAATTTTCTTGATTTCCCGGGCAAAGGAAACACTGGTTGCGAGGGTCTCATCGCAGGTATTTGCGGCGCAAATGATCTCCAGCAGCATCATTCGGTGGGCCGGGTTGAAAAAATGTAGTCCGATCATGCGGCCTGGATCATTTAGAATGGACGCCATCTCGGTAATCGGCAAGGCCGAGGTGTTGGTGGCAAACACCACGTCCGATCGGCAGACGTCCTCTAGCTTTTTCCAGATGTCTTGCTTAATCTTCATGTCTTCCAAAACAGCTTCGATGATCAGATCTACATCTTTTAGATCCTCTAAGCATGAGGTGGTCGTCAGCCGCTGTTCAAGCATCGTTTCTAAATCGGCCGCCTTCATTTTTTTCTTCTTGATAGGATAGTCAAATGTGTTACGAACCAGACCAACCCCCTTTTCCAGGGCATCATCGTTGATATCCCATAGCACGGTCTCGAAACCGCCCTTGAGAAGTAAATTGAGGATGCCGGAACCCATCACGCCGCCGCCCAGCATGGCAACCTTCTTAATCTTGGCCGGCTCGATGCCTTCGATGCGCGGCAGCTTGCCGGCGGCACGGGTATTCAGAAATATGCCGATCAGGTTTTTAGCCACGTCTGAAACGGCACAGTCGGCGAACAATTCGGCTTCTCTTTTGAGGTCGACCTCGATATCATAACTGAGTCCTTTGTCGATTGCTTCTACCGCCTTGAACGGCGCGATATAACCCTTGGCTTGGGCCGCCGTCATGGCTTTGGTGAAGTCCATCATGGCTGTTTTCTCGGCGGCGCTGGGAATCCAGTGGTGACGATTGCGGGTGGCCCGGACGTTTACCTTCAGTTCGCCCGCAGTAAATCGACCGGCAGCTTTAACGGCGGCATCGATGAGGTTTTCAGAATCGGTGATTTCATCCACCAGTCCTCGCCGATGGGCGACCTCTGATTTAATGGGTTTGCCGATGGTAATCATCTCGAGGGCATGGCGTAGCCCGATCAGACGCGGCAGGCGCTGGGTACCGCCAGCCCCGGGGATCAGTCCGATTTGGACTTCGGGCTGACCGAGATTGACACCTTTGGCGGCCACCCGATAATGGCAACACATCGCAATTTCCAGTCCGCCGCCGAGGCAGTTCCCGTTAATGGCGGCCACCACAGGTGTGGTCCCGGTTTCGATGACATTCATAAACTTCATCCCTTCCATCATCACCGCTACGAGCTCTTCTCTATTTTTGACGTGCTGAATCTCGGTGATGTCCGCCCCGGCGATAAAATTTTTACCGCTCCCTGTTATGACGATGGCGTTGACACTCTTGTCACCGTAGGCCTCGTTTAGGGCTTCCGCAAGATCCGCTCGGAACTGTGACGACAGCTGGTTGACCGGCGGATTATTCATGGTGAATACGGCCACATGGTCCCTCAGCTCGACCTGGATTGTTTGGTAATCCGTTTTCATGCCTGTAACCCCTCTCATAGTTTGTTAACGGTTATGTTTTACAACCTGGGTTAAACGGTTCAACGTTCAGTTTATGTAAATGTTATTTAATTCTATTTTATAATTTTGTCGAGCGGAAACCAAAATTAATCCTATCAAGATTTTCAATCCAAAATCCCAAATCTGAAATCCGCAATCGATATTCCCGCAACCTACAATCCGCAACTCACAGCTCACAGCCCACAGCTCACAACCCGCATATAACTTGATAGTGCCCAAGACAATGAACTTCGGTTTCAAAAAAATATTTCGTGCAACTCGCTATATGCTTTTCGTTCAATAACATGCACATAAAATTAATTGATAATATTAATAATATTTGTCAAGTTAAGTTTTTAATTTTTCACTTGACATTTATTTGATTTATAGACTAATTGAGTATGATATTTCAGAAATATCGATCGAGGAATCTTCTTTCAAATCAGATCTGCTTGGTGAACGATGAAAATCGGCAAACTCGTCAAAAAAACCGGTGTCCCCAAGGAAACTATCCATTTTTACATCCGTCAAGGCCTTTTGCGCAAACCCCGCAAATCAAACGTAAACACCGCCGAATACAATGAAGGCTACGTGGACCAGATTCGCCTGATCAAAGACCTCCGGGACAACTATTATCTACCGATTCCCGAAATAAAGAAGATCGTCAAAAATTATAAAAAACAGTCTCCATCCAACCAGGCGGTTTCACAATTTCACAGCAAATTTTCCCGGCCACAGGATCGACTGCTAACCACTGAAATAATGGGAAGGGATGCTTATCATAAGGAAACCGGTCTGGGATGGGAATGGATCACCCGGGCCATTGAATGGGGACTCATCTCGCCCGAGACCCGGGATGAAGGAGAAATTTTTTCAGCAGACGATGTTGCCATCGGTAAATTAATGGTCGATATGGAACGGGTGGGACTCGGGCCGAAAGACGATTTTGATCCCGAAGATCTGAAAGACATCGCTAATTTTATTCGCGATTATGTTGTCAACAACTTCAATAAATATTATCGATCGAATTTGGCAAAACTGTGTTCCGAAAATTTTTCGGAAAAAGCCAGTCATTATCATGAGATTATCAGTCTGTTTTTTTATTATCTTTTTCGGAAATATGCCCGCAAACAGGTCGATCGTTTGCCGGAAACCAGATCGGGTTGAAATGTAAATGACGATTTTTGAACACTACGATAAGGAAAATGGACGTTTTCTTGGAAACTGCATACAATGCGGGCTCTGTGCCGAAGGGTGTCCGATTTTGCCCTATACGGATATCAGCGAGATTTCCTCCCAGGATATCCAGGAAGGGGTGTTTGAATTCATGGAAAGGGGAATTCCCAATCAAATGGCGTATACCAAAGCCTTTGCTTGCATGGAGTGCTTTAAATGTACGGCTGATGTGTGTCCTGAGGAACTTAACCCAATGCTGGTCAATGAGCTCATCAAGGGCGAGTATATCGCCAAAGGACTGGCAAACGAGGCATACGGCGACGCTAAGCAAGCCGACAGCGCCCAGCGGGTCCTGGCAAGTGTTCAGGTATCCGGATTGGATTACAATAAAATCACCAGAACCGGTGCTAAGCAAAGCGCCCGCTACGTTTTTTTCGCCGGGTGTAATGTATACATTCAGCCCGAAAAAATCCTGAATGCCTTGGATATCATGGACGCTATCGGGGATGATTATGTTTTTCTACCCGGTTTGGATTATTGCTGCGGTGACAGCCACCTGTTTATGGGCGGAATCGAGGAGGGGATCAAACGAGCAGAAGAACTGGTGGAAACCATCGCCGGTTTCAACCCCGAGACCGCCGTGCTCTGGTGCCCTACCTGCCAATGTCGCTTTGACAACACCATCACACCTGCCATGGATATCCCTTTTAAAATCCTGTCTTTTCCACAGTATTTAGCTGGAAATATGAACAAACTGCCGCTTACAAGCGCGGCAGCCGGAACAGTTACCCTTCATGAAGCCTGCAAATCAGCCTACACCGGTGTTGACCGCAATGGTCCCCGTGAGGTGTTACGACAATTGCCCGGGGTGACGCTCAGAGAAATGAAGCATCACGGCCGGGACACGCTTTGCTGCGGCAGTGGGGCCATTTGCTGGTTCCCCCAAAGCTGCACCTGGATTCGCAAAGAGCGCCTCCAGGAGGCTGCCCAAACCGGAGCGGAGCGGTTGGTGACGGTTTGTCACTATTGCAACCAGACCTTTGCAGCTGATGAAGCCCATTCTGATTTCAGTGTCTCCAATTATGTCAATCTTGTTGCGAAGGCCATGGGCATCCGACGCGAGGACAAGTTCAAAAAGTATAGCCATTGGGGGGACCTGGAACGGATTTTAAAAGATGCAGAAATAAATATTGCGGAATCGCCCTTCGGAAGAGACCGTATTATTGAGGTATTGCAAACAACCTTTTTGGGATAAAAAATTATTGGAATGGTGATACATCATGGGGCAAAATGAACAGGTTTATATCAAACTGCAAAAGCACCTGGATCGTCAACCCGTCGGGTTTCCAGCGACCCGGTCGGGCGCTGAAATAAAAATTCTGAAACATATTTTTACGCCTGAAGAGGCCGAGATCGTCTCTTTTTTGAACTACAAAGCCGAGCCGCTAAAAACGATCTTTGGAAAAGTTGGGCATCTGGTTGAATCACCCGAAAAACTGGAGAAGATTCTTGATCGTATTCAGAAGAAGGGCGGAATCGAACTTAAAATTAAGAATGGTTCAAAGCATTATTGCTGTGCACCGCTGGTTGTAGGGATGTACGAGCTTCAACTTGGACGACTCACTCCTGAGTTTATCAGGGATTTTAATGAATATATCTCCGATATGAGATTTGGTATCGAATTTTTAAGTACCGAACTTCCCCAGATGCGCACCATTCCAGTCTCCAGGAGCATTCACCCGCAACATAATGTCAGTACCTTTGATGAAGTAACGACCCTGTTACAACAGGCGGAGGATCCATTTGTCATCATTGAATGCATTTGCCGTAAAAAAAAGTCGATAGAGGGAAAATCCTGTGAGGTAACGGACCGCAAAGAAACTTGCCTTGCCATTGGCAGCATCGCCCAGTCGATCCTGCAAAGTGGCACCGGCAGAGAGATTACCAGAGATGAGGCGCTGTCGATCATTGAACAGAATCAGAAACAGGGTTTGGTTCTGCAGCCGTCCAATACGGAGAAAGCCGAGTTCATCTGTTCATGCTGCGGGTGCTGCTGCGGGATGTTAGACGTTCATAAGAGCATCCCCAAACCGCTTGATTTTTGGGCTTCAAACTTTCAAGCGATAGTGGATACGAACACCTGCAACGGTTGCAGCACCTGTCGCAAATGGTGCCAGGTCGGTGCGGTGAGTGTCTCCGAAAGCAGTCTAAAGGCTGCGGTGGATCTGAACCGATGCATTGGCTGCGGCGTTTGTGTTTCCCACTGCCCGACCGAATCCATCTCTCTTATAAAAAAGCCGACCGAAGTGAGACCACCTGAAACACGGGAAGATCTTTACGATATCATCATGGCCAAGAAGAAAGGCCGATTGGGAAAATTAAAGCTAACAGGCAAAATGCTGATCGACGCTGTCCGAACCGGGCAAACCGATCTGCTTAAATAATAGTTTCGGCATAGATGGTAAATTGTCCATCTTATATTACTGTTCGGTTGCCTATCGACGCATCACGCAGAAAGAATACCGAAAAAGGAGGTGAATATGGTTATCTATACAGTAAAATGGGATGTCCGCCCAGAAAAGGCGGAAGCTTACCCAGAATGGGCAAAGTCTGCTGTGAGTCGCCTGCTGGCTGTTCCCGGTGTGGTTGAGTTTCGAGCGTACCGTCCGGTCACGGGCTGCCATCAAGTGGCAGCGACGTATGAGTTTGCCGACATGCAATCATGGGCTTCTTGGCGATATAATGAAGATACCCAGAAAGTATTTGATGAAGGAACTACCTACATGACCAACCTGAGTTTGGAACTTTGGGGACCATCGCCGATTGTTCCAGAACCCATACGTCCAGTTTAATAGAAAATAGATAAGCAGAGCATAAATTAAGTTAAATCTGATTCAGTTTATCGAGGTTGATTCGTCGCATTAAACTATGGGCAGCCGAACAAATTCTTAAAGCGGAATTTGCGGTCAGCGTCGTTCAGCGCACAAGCCCACTGAAACTTACGTCCACCAATCCGCTAATTCTGTCGATAAATAAGTTAAATAAATTTTCTAAGGCAAGGTCATTCGGCTCTGCCTTTTTTGACTCAGATTCCTCCAAGATAACTGGAATAATTAAGAGCAAAAAAACCTTGTGACAGAGTTGATTGGAATATTACATAGGGATGGGTTCTTTTTGGCAGCCACCCGAGCAATGATTATCCTGTGAATCCTGTCTAAATTAATATAGTTTTATCTTTTAACGAAACATGCGACAGGAGGAGCATCATGAGAAAGGGCATCGATTTTAAAACCAAAGAAGCTTCTAATTCTTCCGGGTGGCCATTTTGATGCATACACCGGTGAAGACTTCAAAGTGAAGAGCGCGGCCCAGTGTCACTGGTTTGTTCAACATTTGAAGCCTTGATGAAAATGAACAGCTGCTATCAGCCAACCAACAGCGACCACAGCAGTTGCGCGCGCATGCGCGATTCAGCCGGTCGCAATCGTTATACCCTAAATCATCAATCTTCAATCCCGGCTTGTCCGGGTTAGGCTTTCATGCGCGTAACAAAATCCGCAAAACCGCTCATGTACTTGGTGAGCTGTTTCATCACGCCATCATCCGTTAAATTACCCTCATCGTCGAATTTACTCATGGCACCGCTGACCCACAAAAGTCTGCCGGACCATACTTCTGCCCCCAGTACACGCAGCACCGGAAGCCACGCATACTGTGAAAAGGCGGTACCAAAGCCGCCTGGCGTCGCCCCGATAAGCCCTATTGGACGATTCCCGAAAACACGTGGACGGTCTTTCGGTGGACGTGACAACCAATCGATTGCGTTCTTGAAAACACCGGGGATCGAGTTGTTATTTTCAGGCGTCACCATCAATAACCCATCAGCGGCGGCGATCCGGTCCTTCAGATCGCTCACGCTCGACGGAATACCTTCCGTTTCTTCGACATCTGCGTTGTACAAGGGGATTTCTTTGATGGACTCAATTGCAAGCGTACATTCTTCAGGAGCAGCTTCGGCGGCTGCGCGTAAAAGTCCGGCGTTAAACGAATATTTTCTCAGACTTCCTGAAATTCCAACAATAGTAACCATTATTCCCTCCTTTGGTTTTCATATCGTCATTTATCTTTACCGCTGAAAGCGATATCACTAAATTCAGAACTACCGGTGGGTCGTAAGATTACGCATAATTTTCCTACAATTTTTTGTTCCCTTTAATATTAGGGCCTTCCGATAAGCTATACCCACTGAGGTCAGGAGCACTGAAAATGAAACTTGACTTATTGCTACGAGCACTATTTAAATATTTATCAAAAGTCAATATAGAACTTTGCTCCCAATTAGAATGATGAAAAGGCGAAGGGCCGATAATGCCCACCCTGAAAAAACCCCAACCGGAATGAAACAAGACGCTTTTCATAGCCGTTATCGCTGGGTGATGCTGTTGCTTTTGTGGCTGTTGTATATCGCATTCGGCCTGGTCGCGCGCTCCATCACGCCACTCGTGACACCCATCCTGGACGATCTGAGCATGTCCTATTCTCAAATGGGCTTTATTCTGGGATCCTGGCAGCTGACCTATATCCTGGTTGCCCTTGTAGCAGGTACCATTCTGGACAGGTGGGGGGTCCAAAAATCCATATTTGCCGGTACCCTGATTATAGGACTTTCCGCTTCGACTCGTTTTTATGCCACAGGATTTTGGACGATGTTGATCGCAATCGTCCTTTTTGGAATCGGGGGCCCCATGATTTCCATCGGCGGGCCGAAGACGATATCCGAATGGTTCAGCGGCCGCGGCCGCGGGATTGCGATCGGAATTTATACCACCGGACCCTGGATCGGCGGTCTAACGGCACTGGCGCTAACCAATAGCCTGGTGATGCCGCTGGTCGGCGGCAGTTGGCGGCTGACCTTTGTTTGTTATGGAATGCTGACGTTTTCAATCGCATTGTTGTGGTTGTTTCTGGCCAGGGCAAGCGAATCGACCCCCCGTGCTGTCGATGCGAGTATCATTGAAGTTTTTAAATACCTCATTGCCGTTCGCAATGTACAGATTCTCCTGATCATGGCGCTTTTCGCATTTGCAATTAGCCATGGTTTTTCCAACTGGCTGCCTAAAATATTTGAAGAAAACGGTATGTCCGCCTCACAGGCCGGTTATGCTGCATCCATTCCCATAGCGAGCGGAATTCCAGCCATTCTATTTTTACCGTCTTTAATTGCACCCCGTTTCAGAGGCCAAGCGATAGCGCTTTTTGCCTTGCTGTCGGCCGTTACTCTTGTTCTGGTAATGAAAACAGCCGGCACACCGCTTTATATCGCATTAATGGTGCTGGGATTTGTTAGTTCGCCTTTCATGCCGCTGATGCTGTTGATACTGATGGAAAACCCCAGGGTGGGAACTGAGTATATGGGGGCAGCGGGGGGAATGTTTTTCTGTGTCGCTGAAATCGGGGGATTCTCCGGTCCTTCAATAATGGGGATTTTAGTGGATCTAACCGGAACCTTTATGGCCGGCACAATATTTTTGGCTATTATTTGTATTGCGATTGCAATCATGACCTTTTTTATTAAAGCCGAAAGTTGAGTGTTCAGTTCATAAGCCGCAAAGGCACAAAATAATTTTTAAAAAAATTAAAAACCGTCTTGACAGCGGAATTACCCGTACTTATTATACCTTCGCTCTATAAAAATCCACTGCGAATTATAGAGATTGGGCAACTTTGGCTCTCGACTGCTGATCCTTCGGCTGAACTGAACGCCAGGATACGGAGTTGAGCAAATTGAACAAGTTCAATGACGCAAGGTTGTTCCCTTAAACGCTTCCGGCATGTTCCTCAAGAGGCTGCGGGAGGCTATACTAAAAGGGAGTGTACGTCGGCATTTTCCGACCTGCGCTCCCTTTTTATTTTTTTACCCCTTGCGTCCTGCTCAAATTATGATTATTGTGAATTCGGCTAAGTGTAGAATTGCCACTTATCCTTTAAAATCAGGCATTGCAGCAATTGAGAGGTAAGGCTGCAGGCCGGCACAATTCCCTCTCTCGGGCAGATCCGGAAATATAACAACGGGTCTGCCCGTATTGCATGTGGTGTTGCAATATTACACCGGAAATTGGTCCAACTTGGCTTCCAGATGTTTTCTTTTATCCGCCGGGGAACTAATCCTGAACTGTCGGCAGTTTATAATCTTTGTAATTGGCACGCAATTTTGTTTTCAAGATTTTACCGGTTGCCGTATGCGGTAATTCATCTAAAAAAGTGACGTCATCCGGCAGCTGCCACTTGGCAAGCGCCCGCCGTAAATGCTCGATAATATTGCCTTTGGTGACGACGGAGCCCTTGTCCTTGACGACCAGCAGAAGCGGTCGTTCATCCCAGTTGGGATGGGACACCGCAATCGCGGCCGCTTCCGCGACACCCGGACAACCGACGGCCACGTTTTCCAGGGCAATTGAAGAGATCCATTCGCCGCCCGATTTAATGACATCCTTGGAGCGATCGGTAATTTGCATGTAGCCGTCCGCGTCGATGGTGGCCACGTCGCCGGTGTCAAACCAATTGTCATTATCCAACGCATCATCGCCCTCACCCTTAAAGTACCCCGACGTAATCCAGGGACCCCGCACCAGCAAATTACCAAAGGCCTTACCATCCCATGGCAGTTCTTTGCCGAAACCATCGACGATTTTCATATCAATGCCATATACGGCCCAGCCCTGTTTCAGGGATAATTCAATCTTTTCGTCTAAGAATAGATTGATATGTTTTTTCTTCATACTTTAGGCCG
>JASFFJ010000061.1:0-18036 GCA_050124355.1 Desulfobacterales bacterium
TAATTTTTTACTCCCTCGGGTGACAGCCCACACATCCGGTGGGTCCGGATCTCTGCAGGGGATCTTCAAGCTTTCTTCTTGACCGTTCCAATTTTTCATTATGGATTTTAATCTCTCTGTGGCAGCTGATACATTGTTGGTGAAATGCATATTTATAGTAGCGTATGGCCACCGGTCCATTATCTATCGCATTTTTGTCCTTCACCGTTGAGGACAGCTGATCATGGCATTTCGATGCGCTACAACCTTGCACGGGAGAATTTCCGTTCCACTTGTGATGGCAGGTTATGCAGGTGTAGCCGAAATGTTGTGAATGCGGGAAAGCCACCGCTGATCGTTTGGGTGTAACACCGACCGGCGGCGCAAGCACGAGCCTGCCCACCGGAACGTAAATAGCATCCATCGTCACTTCTGCTTCATTGGCAACAGCTGCCAGATCACCGGCGATGATTATGGTGACCAACGTAATAACGACCATTATCAATTTCGACATACCTTTTCTCCCATCAGTAGATTCACTGACCATACAATTTTAAATTTTATGGCATTTTAGTTGTATCAACGATGCCTTTGTGATCAGTACCCGCAGCCTGGATACCGCACAAATTCTTCCCAGCCGACCCATGCCGCGTCATGCACGCGAACATCGGGATATCCCAAATACCGCAACATGAAGAACCCGGCGCCGGCCCAGGCGCCGGTGTTGCAAGTGATCACCACGGTTTTATCCGGCGTGATGCCGCGCTGTTGGAGGATCCACAGTAGTTCCTGCGGCGGTTTCAGCCGGGCATGGTCCATGTAAAGTCCGTAAACCGGAAATTTAACGGATCCGGGAATGCTACCGTAACTCAATGCGCGGGCATGCTTGGTCAGCTTTTTGGACTGATCGAGGGTACGGATGTCCACAATCAGCACATTTAGACTGTCCAGGTTTATTCGTACGAATTGATTGTCCACCATAAATTGCGGCTGCAGGTCAACCTTGAAGATTTTTGGCTCGATAACCGGTGTTTCGGTACTCATAGAGTAGCCACTTTTTGGTTGGCCTTGATCTCGTAGTCCAGCAGGTCTTTACCTGACAGGAACAACTCCCGGTTTCCATGGCAGTGATTGCAAGTGGCTGCTTGCCAGGTTTTGCGTTGAATGTTGTGCGGTGAGGCACGTTTCCAGCTGGGAACCTCGTCGAATTTTGCAAAGACGTCCTTTTCATAATAGGCAAAAAGCTCCGGGTCTATTGGAATGTGCCGTACCAGCATAAAATTGAAGTCTGCTGCCGGGGCGTCCGCTTCGTAAGCCAGGCCGATTTTCATGCTTTCAATGTCTTTTTGGTTGGTGTAATAGGGCAGCCCCTCCTTGTCTGTGCCCGTGTGACAACTGTAGCAATTGGTGTAAGTCTGAGAGTGGCAGACTTGACACTGCACCTTACCGATATGGATATGGTGGTTCCGTATTTCACCGCGCTGCAAATCCTTGTGACAATCTGTGCATTTGGCTGCCTCTTTGAGATGGTAACGGCCTTTCAAGTCTTCGGGAGCAGCCGCATGCATCTCTTCGGCTTTGTGGCAGTCAACACAGACCATGTTGCCCTTGATGGCATGAATGTCACCCTGGCCCCTTTGGCCCAGGTATTCGTTGCCAATCCGGCTGCCGTGACAGGCAGTGCATTGATTGATCAGGTCCGAACGGGCTCTGAATAGGTGGCCGTTGACAAATCCCTTGCCCACATTCAACGTATGGTTTTCTCTCTTTTAAGGGAACAATGTTAGGTTTGCATTATCAAATTTTTCTTCAAACTACAAATAGGCATTTCACCTTTAAATTACCTTGCGATTCCCGTTTAAAGTTTGTAGTTTCAGTAGAATTGTCGAAACTTTTTCTTTTGACGGGAGGGGCAATGAAACTACGTTGGAAACACTTCCTGATTCAGGTAGCTGCCAGTCTGGTTCCACTACTAGCAGTCACCTGGATTACCCAGAATGCGTCTCGGCGCTTGGGAGAAACCATTTCAGAGAGAGCCCAAAATACCCTTACGGATACAGTCAGGCAGGAGATGGTGCGTGCAACCCGCAGCTACGCCGCGTTCAGTCACTTAGGGGGGGGTGACCACCGAGCTCGCTCTTAGAGTCTAGCCGGCAAGGCCGAGCTCGCCCTGGCTCTGCCCCCGCCGTCACCTACCAAGATATTTTATGCCACCGATTTTGACGATCCACAGTCAGCTCCCATGGATATGGCGCCATCGAAGACTCATCCGATCCGCTCCGATGATGACGTTGAAGCCTACAAGCCTATCAGCCGCAGCCATCCCAATTTCCTTTTGGCCCCGGGTACGATTAAGGAGGAAGTAGCCAAGGATATTGACAGGTTGACACGGTTGAGCCCGGCGTTAAGAAGCCTCGACCAAGGTTACGGGGAGGGACTAATTTGGGCATATGTCAGCTTGGAGAATGGGGTACATATTTCTTACCCGGGCCACGGCGGCTACCCGACAGGATATGATCCCCGGAAGCGGCCCTGGTATGAAAGGGCAAAAAAGGCAAAAGCCCTGACCTGGGTTCCGATGGTGGATGCCACCACTCGTCAGCTCATTTTGACCCTCGCAGTGCCATTTAAGCGCCCGGACGGATCGCTGGCCGGCGTCGCCGGCATGGACATCGAAATCACCCGTCCCCTCGTGGAGAGTGAAACCACCACCCGTTGGTCCCGAAAGATGTCCTCATTTATCGTCGGTGCAAAAACGAATTCCCAAACAAAAAAAAGAAATATATGGGTCCTTTCCTCGCAGCAAAAAACGACCCCCACCCAATCGAATGCGGTGGAGGAAATGTTTCGTCAGAGCCCGGAAATCGAGGAGTTGTTCCGCCGTATCGAAAACAAGAAATCCGGGTACTTAGATATGCCATACAAAGGCGTCGACTCACTCTGGGCATATGCCGCTATGGTTGCGGATCAATATTTCGTGATTGTCGTACCCAAATCGGAGATCATGACGCTGCCCGAAGAAGTCGGGCAGATGTTTGTGGGATATTCTAAAAAACAGAGGGCTATCACCGGGGTGGCCGTCCTGTTGGCCATAGTATTCGTAGGTATCGTAGCCCTTTTTACCTCGCACTTAAGCACCGGCCATATTCGTACCAGTGTCGATGCATGGAAACGCCTCGCCAAAGGCGACTTCACCGTAAGACTCAAAGCCCGAATGAAAGATGAGCGCGCCCAACTGATCCAAGCGTTCAACGAAATCGTCCCTAAGATCGAGGAGCATATGCGCATGAGCAGCGCCCTTGGGCTTGCTCAGGAGGTGCAACAGAGCCTTTTGCCCCAGAGCGACCCTTATTTCCCCGGATTCGATATCGCGGGTGCGAGTATCTATTGTGACGAAACGGGGGGTGATTATTACGATTTTATCGAAACCAAACGAGACGGTCAGGCCGCGCTAGCTGTGGTCGTCGGGGATGTCTCGGGTCACGGCGTATCTTCAGCGCTTCTCATGGCGACTGCGCGGGCCCTGATCATGCTGCGCTCTTCTATGCCCGGTGAAGCCGCCGGCATCATCACCGATGTCAACCGGCATTTGAGTCTGGACACCGCGCAGACCGGGAATTTCATGACCTTCTTCTACTGCGAGCTCCTGGAAAGAGAAAGGGTAATTCGCTGGGTTCGCGCAGGCCACGATCCGGCCTTGGTCTATGATCCCGCCACGGACAAGTTCCATGAACTTAAAGGCCAGGGCATGGCCCTCGGATTGAACAACCGTTTTGCATACCAAGCCTTTCATCGTCATATTGAATCCGGTCAGGTTATTATGATCGGAACTGACGGTATCTGGGAGATGCACAATAAGGCCGGCGAGATGTTTGGAAAAAAAGCGTTAAGGGAGATTATCCGCAACAACCATACGGCGTCTGCACGACAGATCGTGGACACCGTCACTGAAGCGCTTGAGCGATTCCGGGGAGATGAGGCTCCGGAGGATGATATAACGCTGGTAGTGATTAAGGTGGGCCGGTGATACTTACCAACAAACTACCTATTTTCCATCCACAAATGGTCTTTTTGCCCAATCTCAGCGTCAATCTGCGCCTTTGCTTGTGCGGCGTAGTAAACTACGCCTCCGCTTTCACCAGCTCATCGATATTTTCGAAAACGTTTCCAGCCTGATACCCACAGTTCCTTTTTTGGTTGGCGACCAGGTAAGACGCATAGGATTTACCCCAATTAAACATGGAATTTAAGACCGGAATAAAGGATTTTCCCAAATCGGTCAGGGAGTATTCAACTTTGGGCGGTACCTGTCGGAATACTTTGCGGTTTACAATGCCGTCTTTTTCCAGTTCTTTCAGACTTTGGATCAGCATTTTCTCCGTAATGCCGAAAACGGCCCGGCGCAAGGCACCAAAGCGAACGGCATCATTTCTGTTACATCGGCAAAGGTATTGTCGAAAGATTGAAACAGGAATTTACAATCATCGATGAATGGCTGCCTTTTGAAATCCATCCCGACTTTCTCATCGATGTTTCCCATGAGAAGAAACTTTGTGAAGGCCATGACATCATCATCTTCCAGCACCCGTTCTACTGGTATTCGATCCCGGCGATTGTCAAGGAATTGAGGCGATCATGCACTTTACCGAGTTCGGGGTGGTCATGATGCTTTTTCTGATGGGACTTGAGCTCAAGCCGTCGCTGCTGTGGCAGATGCGCACGCCCATATTGGGAATGGGCGGCAGCCAAGTGCTACTGACTTTTATAGCCATAGGCCTGATCAGTTCATTCTTCCTGCCCTGGCAACCAAGCGCGGCTGTTGGAATGATTCTGGCGCTTTCCTCCACGGCCATCGTCCTTTCGACCCTGCGTGAGAAAGGATTGATGAACACCTCACCGGGTCAATCGGTCTTTTCCGTGCTCCTGTTCCAGGATCTGGCGGTCATCCCCATGTTGGCCATCCTGCCCCTATTGGCAACGGCGGTGATGCACGCCGATACGCATCACGGCAGCGCCCTGTTTGACATCACTGCGCTTCCGGCCTACCTGCGATTTATCGTTGTGCTGGTCTCCATCGGTTTCATTTTTGTGCTGGGTAAATATGTCAGCCGCCCCATTTTCCGTGCCATTGCCGCCGCCCGTGTAAGAGAGGTATTTGTCGCCGCTGCCCTGGCCCTGGTCATCGGCATCTCTTTGCTGATGACCGCAGTGGGATTGTCACCCGCCCTGGGGACCTTCATCGCCGGGGTGGTTTTGGCCGACAGCGAGTACCGCCACGAGTTGGAGGTTCTATAATGGTAACAGCCTTGAGATCACCGGATGATCGGTTTGTGAATCTTGACAGAACACCTTGTATCAACAATCACTTTTAAACAATTACTAAAAGGAGAAGATTAATGAAAGCAGTTGCATTATTACTTATTCTGAAATGTTCATGCCCAGTGCCAACTACTGGACGGTCGCCCATGGCAGGGAGCCCGGTGAAATGGAGCAGGACGCTGAAGGCAAGCAGATTATGGAGGTCCTCGGTAAAAATATGGCTTGGTTGATGAAGGTGATCGAAGCCGGGAGCACAAAAGTTTCTCCACCAGCCATGGTTGGTAAAATTACCACCGATTTCATTCGATAAGAGAATATCAACCGGCTCTAATCATGTATTTGAATTCCACCTCAAAATCTGGTTGTAAACTGAACACAAAATTCAAGTCACCCAGGAAAAATTGTGATTTAGTGAAAACTGAACGGATGATTGAATGAAAAATACAATCAAAACATGACTTGCTAATGATTCGACCTCGAAAGGGAGGTTTTTATGAAAAAAATCTATTTGAATGTACTCCTCTTTACTCTATCCACCTTTATGTAATAAAATCGATTAATTGTATAGATTTGATGAAGGCGCGACATCTACACTTTCAGCCAAATGTAGATTAGTCAGGGAAAATCCACAATGGACGGGCGTTTTAGTTTTGTTCAGCCAATCTTAACATTTTGATCCTATCGTTATTTTGGATTAGTTCGCTTGATTCAAATAAAGTTTGATAGTTGAGAAAAGAATAGCCTATTTCAATTTCTGTTATAAACATGCTATAAAAGCTACGATTTTTTGTAATGCTTGGTTTTTTTTTGCAATGTCTATTGGCAGGTTTGGTTTCTAGTGATTTGCGGGAAGGATATTTCTCTTTAGGAGGTAACCAATGGAATGTCCGACGTGTCATTATAACAATCCTAATGATGCTCTATTTTGTATGAAATGCGGAAGTAAACTAGAGGGAAGATGCCAGCACTGCGGCGCCGAAATACCCGATAATGCAATTTTTTGCATGAAATGCGGAAAAAAGCTGACTTTCAAAGATCCTCCTGCAGATGATAAACAACAAGAGATTGATCTTAATGCAGAGCGGCGGCAACTCACCGTTATGTTTTGCGACTTAGTGGATTCTACTGCCCTATCGGAAAAGCTGGACCCGGAGGACCTGCGCGAAGTGATACGCAGATATCAGGATACCTGCAACAAGGTCATTCACCGGTTTGGTGGGCATATAGCGCAATATCTGGGAGATGGTTTGCTCGTCTATTTTGGATATCCGCAGGCCCATGAAGACGATGCCCAGCGTGCGGTCCGTGCCGGCTTGGCTGTCGTCGAAGCCGTTCGCCATTTGAATCCCAGCTTTCAGGAGCAGTGGAAAGTTGAGCTGTCTTTACGCGTGGGCATTCACACCGGCCTGGTCGTCACCGGAGAGGTGGGTGAAGGCTCAACGAGCGAAAACCTGGCAATTGGAGAGACACCTAACATCGCCGCACGTCTTCAGGGGGAGGCGAAACCAAATACAGTTTTAGTGAGTGCCGATACATATCGGCTGATAGCGGACTTTTTCTCTTGTCACGAACTTGAAAATCTTGTCCTCAAGGGGGTTTCCCAGTCGATGGACGCCTGTCAAATTGATCGGGTAAGCACGGCCAGAAGCCGACTTGATCCTCTAACAAAAGTTTTGTCGCCTATCGTGGGCCGAGAACAGGAAACGAATCTGCTTTTCGAACGCTGGCAACGGATTAATGAAGGCATGGGGCAAGTAGTGCTCCTCAGCGGCGATGCCGGAATCGGTAAATCGCGCTTGGTAAAGGTGTTGGAGGAACACGTTGCTCAGGACCCGCAGGCGTGGCTGACTCCTTGTCAGTGTTCGGCCTACCACCAGAATAGCGCCTTCTATCCGGTGATCGACTTACTTGAAAGGTTCGCCATTCAGTTCGAACCCGGCGATGATCCAGCGGACAAACTGGGCCGTCTGGAAGGTTTTCTTGTGCAGTATGGTTTTGAGCTCTTCGAAGTCGTTCCAGTTTTTTGCGATCTTTTATCATTGCCGTTGGGAGACAAATACTCTCCCTCCACATTATCGCCGGAACGTCAGAAAAAACTGATTTTTGAAACTATACTTGGTATGTTCTTAGAAATCGCCAGTCGGCAGCCAATGCTAGTGGTTATCGAGGACCTGCACTGGGCCGATCCTACTACCCTTGAGTTTCTCAATCTCCTGGTTGATCAAATTGCAACAACCCAAATATTCGCGCTGTTCACTTTCCGTCCGAACTTCAATCCGCCATGGGGCCCACGCGCCTACATTACCAACCTAATGGTTCACCGCCTGACCCGGAACAAATGTGTAGACATGGTTCAGCACATCGCCGGCCCAAAGCCGCTACCGGCCGAGATTATTGAACATATATTAACAAAGACGGACGGTGTCCCGCTGTTCGTAGAGGAATTAACCAAGATGGTTCTGGAGTCAGGATTGCTTAAAGAGGAAGCGAAAGAATATACACTGACTGGAAAGTTTATTCCTCTGAAGATTCCGGTGACGCTGCAAGATTCGCTGATGGCGCGGTTGGATCGGCTGGCCTCGGCCAAAGAATTGGTTCAGAAATGCGCCATCCTTGGAAGAGAATTCACCTCCGAAATGCTTTTGGCGATTCATACCCGGGGCGAACAAATGCTTCAGCAGGGACTGACACAACTCGTTGAATCTGAGTTGCTTTACCAGAGAGGCGTGTTCCCAAAGGCGACATTTATTTTTAAACATGCACTTATCCAGGAAGCGGCCTATCAGTCAATGCTGAAAAACACCCGCCGGCGATACCACCGGAGCATCGCCGAAGTGTTGGTCAAACAGTTTCCTGAGTTGGCAGCTGCTCAGCCTGAGATTATTGCCCATCATTACTCTGAAGCCGGACTCAGGATGGAGGCTATTTCCTACTGGCGGCAGGCTGGTCAACGTGCCGTGGAACGTTTCGCCAACAAAGAAGCGATCGCACACCTCTCCAAGGGATTGGAGCTACTTGAGGATCAGCCAGAGAACCCAGAGCACATCCGGCAGGAACTGATGCTGCAGCTTGCCCTGGTCCCGCCACTTTCATCGCTCAAAGGATTTGCAGCACCGGAGGTGGAAGCTGCCTATAGCCGGGCCTTCAAATTGTGTCAACAGGGTAGGGGAACTCAGCTGCAGTTTCCGGCATTGTGGGGACTATGGCATTTTTATGTGTTGAGATCGGAACTCCCTAAAGCGGAGACTCTTGCGGAACAACTTCTCAGTCTCCCCCAAACAGCAAAAGATCCTGCTTTTCTTTGCGACGCCTACCGGGCGCGCGGGGAAACTTTCTTGTGGTCAGCTGAATTTTCTCATGCCAGGAACTATTTTGAGAAAGGCATTGATCTGACCGTTGCCCGGCAGCAGCACTCTTATATTGCGGAAAGCCCAGAAGTCGCGTGCCGTTTCCTTTCAGCCATAGCCCTGTGGTTTCTGGGTTATCCTGACCAGGCTTTATTGCGATCCCAAGACGCAGTCACACTGGCGAAAGAGTTGTCCCATCCGTTTAGCCTGAGCGCTGCTCATCACTTTGCAAGTTGGCTTCACTTGTTTCGCCAGGAAGGCGATGCGACCCTCGAACATGCAGAGGCGGCTATGGCGATCGCTGCCGAAGAGGATTTTGTTTTTTTTGTCGCATTTGACACGATAATGCTTGGGTGGGCATTGGCTGAACAAGGACGGCTAAAGGAGGGAATTACCCAGCTGCGTAGAGGATTGGCCGCCTACCGGGCTACGGGAGCAAAAGCACTCGTGCTGCAATGGTTGGTAGTGCTTGCCGATTTGTATGGAAAAGTGGGGCAGGCAGAGAATGGGCTTTCCGTCCTTGCCGAGGCTCAAATTTTAGCTGACAAGAATAAAGATGAGCGCTATTATATCGCCGAAATGCTGAGGGTTAAAGGCCAATTGCTGATGCAGGGGGCAAAAGACAAGATGCGAGAAGCGGCAGATTTTAAAGATGCGGAAACCTTATTTCTTCGGGCAATTAAGCTTGCTCAACTACAGGTCACAAAATCCTTGGAACTGCGAGCAACCATGTCTCTGGGCCGATTATGGCAAAGCCAAGGTAAGAAGGCGGAAGCCTTCGAGCTTTTAAGCAAAACCTATAGCTGGTTTGAAGAGGGTTTTGGTACACCAGATCTGATAGCCGCGAAAACATTGCTTGAGGAGATGGCCTAAAGCCGTTTAGCATGGAGGTTATCTTTTTAGGTTGTCTCAACTAACAAATGAAAACTTGTCCCAACTGACAAATGAAAACAAAGTACACTATGCTTGAAATGCATTGATTTTATCCCCTGGCTTGCTTTGTGTCAAAAAGAAAGGGATATCGATTGGAAATATTTGACCCTGATGGGCACAATCTGGGCATATTTTAATTTCCTTCAGATCCACTGCTTACATTAAACCAGAGATGACTCATATCGTTATATCTTTATTAAGATGCGATCGGTGTCTCAAATAGATCATATAAAAATTGTGATGATATCCTGAACTGTAAGTTTATTTTCTACAGGGCATGTGTATGGAGAAAAGAGGAAAACTCGAAATACCACCTAGTATATGGAGCGGCCAATGGCTGAACGCTATTTGCTTACTGACTCTACTTATTGTTATTTCGGTAGCTTGGAATTGTCTGGGTAAGCCGTATCCAAGCCTTTTTTGGCTTGCGGTATCTTTTCCAATCGTGCACCAAATTTTCGTATGGTTGGCATGGAGGCTTGAATTGCGATCCGCAGTAACAAGCAAGATCATTGGCTTCCGAGTATATCTCGTTTTCTTTTTTCTGCTATTTGGTGGCCGATTCGTTTCATTGTTTGCGTTGGCCTGGCAGGACCGCGGCAGTTTGCATCTTGGGGCTTTTTTGCGAATTTCTAGTACCGTAATTTTTTCCGTTCTCGGTATCTACGCTATCTACAGCGTTTTACGGTACTTTGGATTAATGCGAGCGGCGGGCGCTGATCATTTTGACCCACGATACCGCGACATGCCTTTTGTAAGGCAGGGAATTTTTCGTTTTACGAGTAACGGCATGTATCTTTACGCTTTTCTCTTGTTTTGGGCCATTGCCATTGTTTTTAATTCTTCTGCGGCATTTGCTGTCGCAGCTTTCAGTCATGCCTACATTTGGGTGCATTTCTATTCGACGGAGAAGCCAGATATGGACTTTATTTACTCGTCGTCTTAACAGTGTTGAAGCAATTACTTACCACCGGAGTTGTATTTACCCGTAAAAGCACAAACAAGAATGTGCTACGAGATCCAGATACTTCCTCCATCTATGCTAAATTGACTGACCATACAAATCCGTAATATCAGATTACGATGTCCGTAAAATTGGCAATACTGAAATCTAAATACATCAGTAAACCGTTATATGTGGAGACCCCCGGTATCGCGAGTTCGCCTATCGAATGAACCATTAGGTACTCTTCAACGATTTGGTTCGGAAGCACGAATTTCTCCGCAGCCTCGATGGTCTTGCCGATCGCTATGATCTGGCTGGGTGTTCCATATCCTATCCGATAAGTCCAAATCGAAAAAATCAGCAGCGTTTTTGTATGCGATTCTTTCCAGGGTCTCTTCTGAAATGTGCACGTGCGCATCAATAATGGGAGGGAGGCCGGAAGGAACCGATTGTCCTTCCTGATCCTGAAAAAAGGGCATGTTCGGTCTGAGCATTTTAACACCTATATAGTAAGCTAATAAATAGCATGCAAGCAATAAAACGTGTCGCTGCGGCACGTTCTGCATCCGGATCGACCGCACGTTCGATCTTTCCAACTGTGCCAAGGCCCACGTGTTTGTCGAATCCGGCCAACGCGCGGGCGCTGTTGTCCTGACAATATAATAGGGTCATCAATCCTTTGACAACCCTAAAAATCATATGGTATCCAAAACTTTTCCTCATTAATTTCGATATGTCGAATTAAAGATCATGGCAATTACGCGATATGAAAACGCTGGACCTTGTGTGCCTATCGGAGCAGTATGATCTAACCGAACTCCTACAGACGAGAACTAATCTTTGTATTTGAAAAGCCGCGTTGCAGGTATCTCCAAATAACCTGTAATTATCAATCGTCATAAAAGTTTGGTAACATCTCTCCCGGTTACATGGTTACCAGAGATGCTTCCTGCTTCTATGCGAAGACCCGTCAGAATCAAATCAAATATTTCTATTTTTCTGGAAATATAGTTGACATTTTAAACTAATCGCCTTATAGTGCCACCATGAAACTTGATTACGATACTGCAGCTTCACTGCTCAGCCAACTTGGAAATATTACACGGTTGAAAATTGTACGTGAACTCGTGCGGGCAGGCGATGCCGGAAAGCCGGTCGGTGAAATCCGGGATGTATTGGATATACCCAATTCGACACTTTCACATCATCTCAGCCACCTGAGAAATGTGGGGCTGATTCGTCAAGAGCGAGAAAAAACGGTGCTGCGTTGTTTTATCGATTACGAATATATTGATGGGATCGTTGCATTTTTAACAGAGGAGTGCTGTGCTGCTGATTCAAATTATATAAAGAGTAACAAAGGCTAAAATTTTTTAAGCCCATTATTCGATATTACTAGAAATATAAAAAGTTAAAAGGAGCAAAACCATGGAAATTATCGCCAATTCTATTCAGACACCAAAGCCGACTCGCCGTTTGCATGCCTTTATCACGGATCGCGTGTTTATTGCTCTGGTTCTCGCATTCTCGGTGCTGATGGTCCTGGATCAAAACCAGGCTTATCAAAGCCTCAAATTTTCATTGCAGTCCATGATTCAAATAGCGCCGTTTTTCGTTCTCGCCATCGCCTTTGCCGGATTTGCCAAAGCCACCGGAATCGACGCTCATATTGCACGGGTATTTTCAGGAAGATCCTGGATGACCATTGTGGCTGCATCCCTTGCCGGTGCGCTTTCACCCTTTTGTTCATGCGGCGTGATTCCGCTGATCGCAGCGATGCTGGCATCCGGCGTTCCGCTGGCACCTGTCATGGCCTTTTGCATAGCCTCCCCAATTATGGACCCTGAGATGTTTATTATCACGGCTTCCGGTATCAGTTTGAATTTTGCAATAGCCAAAACAATTGCAGCCATCGGCATGGGGTTTGCGGCAGGATTTGCGGTATCCGGACTGCAAAAGGTTGGCCTTTTGCACCAGCCCTTAAAAAGAAATCCAGCGAGCAGCTGCTGTCAGCCATCGTTTAATGCCAATGCCAAGGCCCAAGTATTCTACCGTTTCTGGCAAAAGCCGGAACGCCGGTCCCTTTTCAAGCGAGAAATCCGCGAAAATGGCATTTTTTTGGGAAAATGGATGTTTTTCGCGTTTTTTCTGGAGAGCCTCATGATCGCCTATATTCCAGCCGACTGGATTGCGAGTATTGTTGGTGACAACAGTTCTTTCGCAATACCCCTTGCATCTGTCGTAGGCATACCCGCCTATATGAACGGCTATGCTGCCATACCTTTGATTTCAGGTCTTATGGAAATGGGAATGACCTCTGGGGCGGCAATGGCTTTTATTACTTCCGGCGCGGTCTCTTCAATTCCGGCGGCACTGGCCGTGTATGCCTTGGTCAGAAAACCCATATTTGCACTGTACATCATTTTAGGTTTGTCCGGCTCAATGCTGGCGGGATACATCTTTCAAATCAGCGTAGGCGCCTAGTTACAGTCTTTATTCCTATTTTGTGGATGTTCATCATCTCGGTTTATGCCTGGGCCATGATATTCTGTTCACCCGGTACTCCGAGACACCTGTCTCTACTCTAATTGTAAAGGACAGAATGGCCGGAAATAATCCGGTCGCAGCATTATATGGATACCATGCTCGTCGTTTCTTATTTAATCTTCCAAGAATGGATAAAAACAAAATGTGATGATGATGCGTTGATCTATATACCTTCAAATATGCAGGACTATTGCCTTTATATTTTTTCAGTGTCTTGAATTTAAAACGAAATGTTTTACAAGTGACACAAAATGTATTAATACGTGCTTGAGCTTGCCATCATAATCGTTTCGCTTTGGCCTTGCTCTTAATAAATGAATATGGTCATTACATGACCTAAATTATATATTTCGGAGAATGTAGTATGTCTAAAAAGAAATCTAATTTGTCCCGTAGGAATTTTTTGAAAGTCAGCGGTTTAACCAGTGTGGGAGCGATCATTGCACCATTTGATCAGCCGGCCAAGGCCTCAGAAGAAGAGCCGACGATGCCGACCAGACCTTTTGGGAAAAGCGGGATAAGGGTACCCATTCTTTCCTTTGGCGGTAGTTTGAATACATCCATGAGTCCACTGCTACTACGACAGGCTGTGAAATGGGGCGTAACCTATTGGGATACAGCTCACTCATATATGGGCGGGAAAAGTGAGAAAGGCATTGGTAAGTACTTTAGCAAATTTCCCGAAGACCGCAAAAACATCTTTCTCGTCACAAAGTCCCACGCCTGGACTCTGGCCGGAATGACAAAAGATCTCAACGATTCCCTGGAGAGAATGAAAACAGATTTTATCGACCTCTTCTTCGTCCATAGTGTGCGCGATATCAGTGAGTTAGATGACGATACACGGGTCTGGGCAGAAAAAGCAAAATCTGCCGGAAAAATTCGCCTGTTCGGCTTTAGCACTCACAGCAACATGGCATCCTGTCTATTGGATGCGTCCACGCTCGGTTGGATCGATGGGATTATGATGACCTACAATTACCGTTTGATGCATACGGATCGCATGAAGCGTGCGGTAGATGCTTGCGCTAAAGCGGGTATTGGATTGACTGCTATGAAAACCCAGGGCGGTGGACAAGTGAAAACAAATACCGAAACGGAGTTTGAGTTAGCGGGCCGATTCATCAAAAAGGGCTATACCGATGCCCAGGCAAAGCTCAAGGCCGTGTGGGAGAATCCGAACATTGCCAACATCTGCTCGGAAATGCCCAACACAACAATTCTAATGGCCAATGTGGCTGCCGCTGTGAATAAAACAAAGCTTTCTGCCCGGGACACGGATCTACTCCGTCAATATGCCCAAGAAACCCATGCGGATTATTGTGCCGGTTGCACCGAGATATGCGAATCGTCGATTCACGGCAAGGTGCCCATCGGTGATATCATGCGATGTCTGATGTACTCCCGTAGTTATGGCGATCGCACCCATGCCATTGAATTGTTCAAAGATATCCCTGAAAAAGTCCGTGCAAAGATAGCCAGTCTGGATTATTCATCTGCAGAGAAGCAATGCCCTCAGAAAATGGCAATTGGAAATCTGATGCGGGATGCCCTTAAAGAACTGGTATAGTTTGGACAGGAGATTTCGGTAGCAGCGGCCAGGGATTGTACTTCATTTCGCCCATAAACAGCGAGGTCTCTTTCACCGTAAAACAAGTCAGGCCGGATCTTCGCCTTTGAGGAAGGATTCGCGGAGTTTGCGTTTCAACAACTTGCCGGCCGGGCTCCTTGGAAAATCGTCAACCATCAAGAAGCGCTTGGGAACTTTGTATGCCGACAACCTGGCTTTTAAGAAATCTTTTAAATCCTTTTCGTCGATGGTTCGGTGGGGCTTTGGGAGAATGCATGCGGTGACTCTTTCACCCCACTCCTTGTCCGGGGTACCGATGACGGCGCATTCCTGGATATCCTCGTAGGCATATAGAACTTCTTCCACTTCTATGGAGTATACGTTTTCGCCACCTGTTATGATCATGTCCTTCAGGCGGTCGACGATGAACAGGTAGCCGTTATCGTCCAATACTCCCACGTCGCCGGATCGAAACCAGCCGCCGGGCCAGAAGGCTTGGCGCGTTCCTTCAATATTGTTGTAATACCCCTTCATGATATTCGGGCCACGAACGCAGACTTCGCCCGCATTGTTCGGCTCCAATACATTTCCGCTTTCATCCCTGATTTGAATCTCCACGCTGGGTACTGCCGTTCCCACCGATCCGATGACGTGCCGGTAGTAGTGGTTGTAGGCCACGGTCGGAGCAGCTTCGGTCATGCCATAGCCCTCGTAGATGGACAGACCGGTCCGCTCTTTCCACTGGTGGACGGTTTCAGCTGCCATGCTGGCCGCAGCGGAAAAACAGTACCGGACGTCGCCCATTATCTTCTTGAGCCGATCCAGGGTCAACAACCGCACATAGATGGTGGGAACCGAGAAAAACTTGGTAATGTGACCCGTCTTCATGAGGGCCAAAACACGGTCCGGGTCAAACCCAGGCATGAGCTCCAGGCATCCTCCGCTGAGAATGGTGGCATTCATGATGTGCATTTGGCCAAAAACGTGGTTGAAAGGCAGGAAGCAAAGTGCCTTGTCGTATTCGGTGGACCGTTCATGGTGCACAACCGTATGAATGGCGGCGTTGATGTTTTCGTGACTCAACATGACCCCTTTGGGAATTCCCGTGGTCCCGCCAGTATACAAAATGGCGGCCGTATCCGTTCTCTCTGCGTCGACGGCCTGATAGACGCTCTGGCCGGAATTAAGCAGCTTTTCTAAACTCAGGTCGCCTTCCGGGTAGATGATTTTTTCCAGGCAATCTTCGTCTCGCAGTTTTTCAAGGTCGTGCAGCTTTTCGTCATGGGTAAAAATGACCTTGGGACGTGAATGATTGACCAGCAGGGTCAACTCATCCGCTTTCAACTGGCTCGAAAGCGTCACCGCCACAGCCCCCATTTTGATCACGCCGAAATAGAAGGCCAGCCAGTCTCCGGAATTGGGTGTACACAAGGCCACATGGTCGCCGGACGCGATCCCTATCTTTAACAGAGCTGTGGCCACCTGGTTCGCCCGCTCATTCAGAAGCGCGTAGCTGGTCTTCTGGCCATCCTCGCTGATGGCGGGCCGTTCCGGGAAGTAGTAAGCGGACATTTCCAAGTTTTTCGCTATATTCATAATTGGTGCTCCTCCTACATCATCGCAGGGATCAAAAGGGCAATTTGGGGAAAGATCGTCAATAGGACAATGGTCAGAACGGCCGCCAGAAAGAATGGAAGGATTCCCCTGAAAATGACAATCATCGGCACAGTGGGCACCGCAGCCTTCAACACAAAAACATTAAGACCCACTGGTGGGGCACTCCGTCCGACTTCCAGAACAATTACCATCTTAACTCCAAACCAGATGGGATCGAACTGCATGGCCTGAATGACTGGAAAGATCATGGGAACGGTCAGGATGGGGTTCGGCGCGATTGATCCATTTATTCAACGCGATATTTCTGTATAACATCCCCAGGTATCTCAAGACCTAATCCCTGTTTTTGGGGAGGAAACATCTGGCCGTCTTCAATTCGCATTGGTTCGGAAAAAGCGCCGGATACCCAGGGCATGTACTCTATTGGACCGGATGACATGACACCGCAGGCAACCTGAATAGTACTTTCCATCATATGATGAGGTGCAATGGGTTTGCCGGCAACTTGCCCCATATGGACGATCTTGATCATTTCAGTGATGCCGCCCACGCGGCATATGTCCGGTTGCAGGATGTCTGCCGCGTCGGCGCGGATATAGGCATCGAATTCGTAGCGGGAACCCAGTGTTTCTCCCATGGCAATCGGTATATCCAAATCATCGGCAAGTCTTGCATGGCCGGGAATATCGTCACACCACAGGGGCTCTTCAAACCAGGCAACATTCAGTTGCTCCAGCTCGCGACCAACGATCATTGCGGTCGGATAGTCCCATTTCTGGTTGGCGTCGGTCGCAATCCAGATATCGTCACCCAATGCCTTGCGGACCTCCGTCACGCGCTGAATATCGACCCTTGGATCTTCATGTCCCAGTTTCATTTTTACGCCCATCATGCCCTGGCTTAAATACTCTTCGAAAGCGGCGACCATCTCTTCGACGCTCATATACAGCCAACCGCCGTCCGAGCCATACACCGGTGCACTTTCGCGAGTACCGCCCAGGAGTTTGTAGACGGGCATGCCGGCGGCCTTGCCTTTGATATCCCACAAGGCCAGATCCACGGCGGCCTGGGCTTCATTGACCACGCCGGTGCGACCGACGGTTTGCAGGCGTTTGTTCAGTTTGGTCCAGAGCCGCTCATTATCCAGCGGGTTCTCCCCAATTAAAAGCGGTGTAAAATCATCCCGGATAACACACCGAATGGCGGTGGCGCCCCCCAACAGGGTCCAGCCGTATCCGGTGCCGGTGATGCCGCTGTCCGTTTCAATAATTGCCAGTGGCATATAGATATGCCCGACGGGGCCGCCTTTTGTCCCGCTGGATGACCCGGACTGCATGGGGCGCGGCAGGGGCATTTTTAACAATTCGCATTTCACTTCGGTTATCTTCAGCATGGTTGTTTTTCGCTCCTTGTCAATTGTTTTTTCACCAAGGGCTTGATGCCTCCAGCCTCTAAAATTTCAAAGACGTAGCCGGACATCGGCTGCACCTTCAATTCGGCGCCGGTTGATTGATTGTAAACCACCCCTTCTTTCAGATCGATTTTCAATGTGTCCCCCGTCGTTACGTGATCCGTAACGCCGGGACTGACAAGCAATGGTAACCCTAGATTGATCCCATTGCGGTAGAAAATTCGAGCAAAAGACTCTGCTAGAATGACGCTCGTGCCGACAGCCTTTAGGGCGATAGCCGCATGCTCACGACTGGAGCCACATCCGAAATTGGCACCTGCCACGATAATATCACCGGGTTTGAATTTTTTCACAAAGTCCGGATCGG
>JASFFJ010000062.1:0-17935 GCA_050124355.1 Desulfobacterales bacterium
GGAATGAGAATTGAAAAGATTCTACCGTTACCGGGAGAACACAAAAAATTGAATTAAACTTGAACGATGCCGCTGGCTTATGTATTGTGTGCGCCTAAACTCATCGATACTCTTCCGGTTAAATATCTCCATCCAAATCCCACCTGCGTTAAAGTTCAGCGATCACCAACAGGGCTCAGCGCCACAGCCCCTTCTAAAGAGCCCTTCCTCATTATCCCGGCTATGCTGGTGGGCGATAATTGGCACATTCTTATTTCTTGACACAAATTAGCTAAGTGCATAAGATCAATCTGCTTTAATATTAAGCTTTAAGTGATATCGGCACACACAGTGCTTCGATTCGCGATTACAGCGACACATAAAAATTGTCCCATACGATACAATTGCTCACTCAGCACTAAGGTCTGAGTGAGTAAATACGTCAGCGTATTTTCAAATCGATGGACTCAGCATTCATTAGGAGCACCAATTCCGCATGAAAAATTGAAATTGAACAGGATGATTTCTCAATGCTTGTCAAAAGCTCTAACTTGAGTCGGAAACCCAATACGGAAAGACGTACCGAAAAAGACCGCAGAGTTAAAAATTTAGGCAGCCCGACTGGGATTGAGCGCAGAACCGGCCTCAATCGTCGAAAATTTTTAAAGATACCGATATTTCTAAAATTTATTACGCTATCCGCCCTCGTCATTATCGTTGTTATTTCGACAAGCAGCTTTTTCATGCTAAAAAAGCAAAGAGCTCAATTTCGGGATCAATTAATTGCGTTGGGTGAAAGCCTGGTTCGTATTACAGCCGAACAGTCTCCGGACAAGCTTTTAGCCGAAGAGGAACTCACACTTTTTCAACTCATTAAAAATGTTACCGCGGAAGACCAGGTTATCTATGCTTTTATTGCCGATTCTAAAAACGTTATAAAGGCGCATAGTGATCCTGCCAAAGTAAATTCTCAATACATACCTCCCTCTAAAACTACGTCGAATCCAAGACATGATGATGTAATGGTAACGAGTTTTCCTGAAGATGGTGCCGAAGTTCTTTACTTTGAAAAACCGATTACGTATCAAAAGATTCGTGTCGGCACCGTGGCTTTAGCGATCTCCCAGCACAAAATTATCGAAAACATCAAGAGCGCCAAAAGTTTTATTACGATTCTCACTATTATTATCACTTTCCTGGGCGTTCTTCTCAGTTTCCTGCTAAGTCTATATTTCTCAAGACCCATCGAGAATTTGAAGAAAGGAACCCAAGCCATAAGTTCCGGGGATCTGGAATATCGGGTTAAAATTCCCCGCAATGATGAACTTGGCGATTTGGGCCTGGCATTTAACAAAATGGCTGAAGGACTTAAAGAACGGAATCTGATGCGTCGATCTCTTGAATTTGCCAGGAAGATACAGCAGACGCTTCTGCCAAAAGACAACCCCAAAGTTAAGGGATTGGATATTGCGGGTAAAAGTGTCTATTGTGATGAAACCGGCGGAGATTATTATGATTTTCTGAAACTCAAAGTAGACGGAAATGAGAAAATCGGGGTCATTTTAGGGGATATTTCCGGTCATGGTATTCCATCAGCGCTGCTAATGGCCACCGCAAGGGCCTTCATTCGCCAACGATCATTTCTACCGGGCAGCCTGACCGAGATTATTACGGACATTAATGTGTTATTGTGTGCGGATGCTATGGAATCAAATAGTTTCATGACATTGTTTTATGCCGTCATCGACACATACACCAACAGCATTAAATGGATTCGGGCCGGACACGATCCGGCCATCATTTATGACCCGAAATCGGATATTTTTGAAGAACTCGTAGGACCGGCGGGCATACCCATCGGTGTCGTTCCTGACTGGCAATATGAGGAAGATGAAAAGATTGGGCTTGAAAAAGACCAGGTGATCGTTATCAGCACGGATGGAATCAATGAAACCTTGAATCCTCAAAATGAAATGTATGGCAAGGAGCCAGTTCTCAGCATCATCAGAAAAAATAAGAATGGCACGGCCGAACAAATTCTTGAAGCTATCATTGCAGATTTGAACCGATTTCGGAAAGGGCGGGATTTCCAAGATGATGTTACACTGATCGTCATCAAGATTATGGCATAATCTGTTCCAATTAAACAACTGATATTATTAAGGTAATTACATGTGTTGCAAAACTTGGAGTTCATTCTATATTATACTTGTCGCTACCGTTTTATTCGGTTGTGCCGTCATAGAGAAACAACTGCAGATTCCAAATGCAGCAGCAAAGGGCTATCTATCCCAGGGCCGCAAGAGTGAAAACGCTGGTAATTGGGTTGAAGCCGCCCGCTATTACAATCTAGCGCTAGCGGTTGATCCGCAAAACAAACAAATTGCCGACAGTTTGAAGCGCGTGCAAGCAAAACAGCTCAAATTGGCTGAAGTGCATTATCGACAAGGGCTCAGGTATTTAGCTCAAGGAAAGTATCGGGACGGGGAGCGGCAATTTCTAACAGCCCTAAGATATTGGCCAGAGCACAAGGGTGCCCGGATAAAGTTACAGTCACGAACCCAGATCAAGACCAAACGCTACATCATGCATACCGTACAAAAGGGTGAAACGGTCAGCATAATTTCTAAAAACTATTACAATGATCCTAAACATTTTCAGATTATTGCCAAGTTTAATTATCTGCCTGATGCCACCACCGTTCGAGTTGGAAAAGAGCTAAAAATTCCTGAAATTGAAGGTTTGCCATTTCTTGTACCGGAGGGTACTTCCGAAATCAGATCCGAAAGCCTGACGGTGGATTGGCAATTGACCAATCGAGGAAGGAGGGAGTACCAGAAAGCGCAGCAGACCGAAGCGGTCCAGGCGGATGCCGAGGCCTTTGAATCCATGGTGGCCAGCTATCGTGATGCCGGTCTCCAACTGTTTCATGAGAATAAATATGATGAAGCCGTTATAGAATTTAAGAAAGTTGTCAATGCAGACCCCCAAGACTTCAAAACCCAAGAGTATCTCTATAAGGCCCATGTTAACAGTGCGCAAGACTTAATAAAGAAAAAACAATATGATGCAGCAGATCAGCAATTGCAGGCCTGTCTAAACTTCAAGACCGATTGTTTGCAATGTCTGCCGATGGTCAAGCAATGTGAGGATGTCTACAAGGAACTTCACTATCAATTGGGGATTCGATATTTCGGAGAAGAAAAACTTGAAGATGCCATCAAAGAGTGGCAATTGGTACAAAAATTTGATCCCAATTACAAGCTGGTCAAAGAAAATATTCGTAGAGCAGAGAAGATTTCCACAAAGATACAACAGTTAAAAAAAGAAAGCAGGCCGTAGTTCTGCGATGTCATATTTTTTCACAAATCAGCGACCACCAGCAGAGCGTGGTCCCGGCTCCTTCGAGGGGCCATACTCATAACCCCAGCTCTGTTGGTGGTCGCTGATTATGGTATTTGATACATAAATTGTGAATAACATTTCTTATTCTGCTGTTTTATTCTCTTGTTTTCCCCACGATTTACCTCCTAAAATTTATCTAACCGTTTGAAATTAGACTGAATTTTTTGTGACGACGGATCTGGCATAGTTGTTGTATCCTAGCATTTTCAGCAAAAGGTCAGACCGATTCGATTTTGTTGAAAGTTTAAAAATACTAAACAGAAACGCCTGCATTATTAAGCCGTCTGGGAAAAGAAAAAGCTAGACAAAACGCTTCGACATGGAAGCTCTAAAGTGTAGATATTAAGAGGATTTTTATCATGAAAGGCATCTGGCATAAATACAAAATTTGGCTCCTCATCGGGTTTTTTTATGTTGCTTACGGCGTGGCCAAGGGTTTCAAGATGGTGAAGCAGATTGACATCCACAGAAATAAACTCGATGTCGATAGGTCAAATTTAAAATGTGGCTGACTTTTTCCGACAGACTCAGAATTTTTCTGCGCCTTTTATGCAAAAAGATTCTAAAATTGGTGATTAACTGGTCACGTGGATTACGAATTACTTCATGGATCAGCCATTAATCCGGATGAGTTGAAGAAAGGCAGTTACCATTTATCGGGTGGGGCGGCCGTAGATTCATTTATAACAATTTCCGATGGTAATACTACCTGGTTTTTTCATAATTTTGAAAGCATAATTCTTCCGAAGACTGCTATTTTTAATAACTGTTCTCTCTGCAATTTTTAAATTATTTTTCTCAAAAGCTGACGTATACACCGACAATCTCTCTCTGATAGATTTTGATTTAAATGAGCCCAAGAAGATCGCTATTCTTTCGTGGCCGATTCGGGGAACACCCAAAGTTATAAAATTCACCGCTGACGAGAATGATCTTAAACGGGTGTTGAGTCATCCGGTTGTCATGGTGGGATCAGACAGCGGCAGAGCTTCCGGAAAGCCCCATCCGAGGAATTACGGTACGTTTCCACGGGTATTGGCCCGCGACGTTAGGGAAATTGGCATCGGTTCCCCAGGCTACAGTTCTCAGGGGTTCCGTGATCAGGCATGATTCAGGGCTTACCAACCGCAGTGGCTTGGGGGTCACATGAATATCTTCCCTGGATTCATCAGCCCCTTCGGGTCAATGAGTTCCTTGATTTGGTGCATGAGCTGATAACTGTCACCATGCTCCAGTTTCATAAATTTGCGTTTTCCAATGCCGATGCCGTGCTCACCCGTACAGGTGCCGCCGAGCGCAACAGCCTTTTCAACAATCAGATGGTTTATTTTTTCAAGGGTTGACCATTCGCTTTTATCGTTCGGGTCACCCGCGATCACAACATGCAGATTGCCGTCACCGGCATGGCCGAAGACATATCCGTCGACCCGGCTCTCATCCACCAGATTTTGCGAAAAAACGATCATTTGCGGATAGCGGGAAATCGGGACCGCAGCGTCGACAATAAGGGTTTCCTTTTTAGGGTGTGCCTGGTGGATGGTTTCCCAGGCTTCATGTCTTGCGCGCCACAGTTCACTGCGATCCTTTTCCTCGATGCCGAATTGGAAGCCCGAGGCACCACAGGTCTCACACAATTCTTTCGTAAGATCGGCAGTTTCCTGTAAGGATGTCTTGCTGATTCCGTGGAATTCACAGAAAAGTGATGGGACTTCCGGAAGATTCAGATTTTTTTTGCGGTTCATGAGATTAATTAGACCCGGGGGCAGTAGTTCAAGGGCCGCAGGTTCCAAAGCCGATCCGATCAGCGCCGCTACCGCTCCGGATGCGCTTTCCAGATCCTTGAATCCAATGGTGGCTGCTAATCGGTGAGATGGAATTCCGCTTAGTTTGAGGGTGGCTTCGGTCACGATACCCAGGGTGCCTTCCGAGCCGACAAACAACCGTGTCAGGTCGTAGCCGGAAGAGGATTTGTGTGCTTTACAACCGGTATGTATCACTTTGCCCGTGGGAAGGACCAGCGTTAATTTCATGACATAGTCTTTGGTAGCCCCGTATTTAACCGTTTGAACGCCGGATGCGTTATTGGCGATCATTCCGCCAATAGTAGCGTCCGCTCCCGGATCCGGTGGGAAGAAAAGTCCGTGGCGGCCCGCCTTGCGATTTAATTCTTTGCGGAGAACCCCGGGCTGGACGTCAACCTGAAGATCTCCGGGTCGAATTTCGAGGATCTTGTCCATCCGGCTCATATTGATAACCAGTCCGCCACAGGTGGGTACGGGGTTGCCCTCCGTACTGGTCCCGGCACCCCAGGGCGTGACGGGAACATCATTTTGATAGCACCAGGAGAGAATATCGGCAACTTCATCGGTGCTCGTTGGCCAGATGATACCGGCCGGTAAGGTGCCATAGTGGGGTGAGATATCATGCCGATGCAGCTCCCTGTTGGATTGGCCGGTTGAAAAACGGTCAGATTCCACAAACGCAGCTAAAACGGAAATTTGTTCTCGGGTGAATTCTTTCATCATCGTTGCTCCTTTGTGTGTATGTTAACTAATACGCGACGGATCAAGAAAAACCCCAACAGAAATAAAAGCAGGTGCTCATTGGGTCGCCTGCAATCTGCGAGAGAGTTCATCTCTGCTGGCGGCAATAGGTTTCCTTAGTAAAAAATAGCAATATAAAAGAAAGCACGATCCACACAATTATTAACATAAAACCTGTATGGTAAGCGCTAATGTTATACGTTCTGATTCCATCCAGTATGTCACCGGTCCAGTTTCGATCCAGCATCAATCCTACAGCAGGCTGAAGCAGGGTGGGTCCTAACATAATCCCCATGTTGATCACCCCATTTACCGTTCCGGACAAGCGGGCCGGTACGGACTCCTTTGCAAATACAAAACTGATAATCATGCAACCTGATGTAAAGCCTGCGATTAGCAATACTATGGCAAGCAAAACCAGCGGTAAACCTGGCAAAAATAAAATGATCGCCCATCCGATCACCGCCAACATACATCCAACTATATAAAGCGGTTTTCGACGACCGATACGATCAGAAATCCCCCCGAAAATAGGTCCACCAACAGCCCAAGCTACCAGCATGGCGGAATTCAATCCGGCCGCCTGGGCAGTTGATAGACCGTGATGGGTGCTCAAATACGGAACTCCCCACAGTCCGCCAAAGGTCAGTACGCATCCAACGATACCGCCCGGAATTACAAACAAGAGCCAGGTATTCGAATACCGCAAAACCTCTGCAGTACCTGAAATGATCTGATAGCGTGATTTGGTGTCCGCCGTAATAGCGTCATCGGTAAAACCGGCATAACCTTTTTCGGTGGGATGATCTCTGACGGTCAACCAGATTCCCGCACAGATAGCAAAGGTAACACAAGCTGCAACCAGCATGGTATTCCGCCAGCCAAAAGTAATTACAGAGAGTCGTAAAGGAGTCCCAGCGAATACAGCACCGACAATCCCGAAAAGTAGGGCAACTCCTGAAACTGTGGAGAAAAATTTGGCTGGAAACCATTCTCCGGCCAATTTTAATGTGCCGACAAAAGCAACTGCTACGGAAGCGCCAATCAGGAATCTACCGAGATAGGCCCAAAAAAGACTCGGTGCGAGAGCAAACATCATAATGCCAGCTCCAGCGACAAAGGCTCCGGTCGTCAAAAGACGACGCGGCCCCCAGATATCTGCTAAGATCCCCGTGGGTATCTGCATGGCCACATAACTGTAGAAATAAAAAGCGGATAAATTTCCCAGAGCTGTGGCACTGATGTCAAATGCTTGCATGAGTTCCGCTGTCATGACAGCCGGAGCCACTCGCATGAAAAAGCCGATAAGGTAAAAGACAGCACCCCATCCCCAAATGGTCCATGCCAGACGTAAAGGCGGTGTCTTTGGTTTGATTCTTGCGATCTTCGCTTTGCATCCGCTATTCAAGTTCGGGCCTTCGCAAATTTTTTCGGCATAGTTAATTGATGCCGTTGCCTATGCTGACTGCGTGCACTCATCCACCAGGTAAAGGATGGACTTGTAATATATTCCACTGTGAAGGGAAAGACCGATTTCGCAGGTGCGGCTGTTCGAATATCCGGCGCTGCATGATTCCGAGACAGCCGGGCGCAATTCAGTTAGGGCGGATTGATTGAGCTCGGGATGGGTGAAGCCGCGATCCCCGGCAAATCCGCAGCAACTCACCCTTTGCGGGACGATTACCTTCTGGGCACATGCCTGGGCAACCGCCTGGAATTTATCTTTAAGTTCCATTTTCAGGGTGCTGCAGGTGTTATGGATGGCGATGGCTCGGGGCAGTTGGGTGAAGATCAGCTTATCCATTAAAAATTCATGAATAAACTCTACCGGTTCGTATAGGTTTAAAGCAGGGTTCATCACCTGGCGCATGCGATACAGGCAGGGACTGGTATCACAAAGTACGGGCAATTTACCGCCTTGGGTGGCTTTCATCAGCGCTTTCTCCAGTTCCGCTGCTTTCTGGTCTCCTTGTTCTTTAAGACCTTTACTCTCAAAAGGGGTACCGCAGCACAGCCGATTCATATTTTCCGGATAAATAACCTCGTAACCGGCCTTGGAAAGAACGTTAAGGGTCACTTTGGGCAAGGGATCCCCGTCCGGGTCTCCTTTGGCTGGCCCCATGGTTCGGCTGATACAGCTGGGGAAATAGACCACTTCCAACGGGCAAGATTGGTGATTGCGATTTCCAAGCGGCGCGTTCACACCCCTCGGCATGTACCGACTCCAAAGCGGGATTCGGTCGCTGCTGATGCTTCTTGCCACTCGGGTGATTTTTTCCATCAACTGGGAGCCGAGAAGTGTGTGCGCCAGGTGACCCACCTTGAGACCCAATCGCAAAATTCCGGTAACCCGATCGAAATTTTCGGCAGTCCGGTTAGCCCACATTTGAGTTAGGTTATTGCGCGTATTTAGATACCGTAGGGCTTTGGTGAGCTCTCCGGTGTTGATGTCCACCGGGCAGGCCGTGGCACACATTCCATCGACGGCACAGGTGAGTTCTCCCTGGTAGATGTAATCGGCTTCCATTTTTTGGCGTCTGGCGGCGTTTTCGTTGGTTGATCGCAGCCTGGAAATTTCACGCTGGATGACGATGCGCTGCCGGGGTGTCAGGGTCAGGTTTTTTGAGGGGCAGCTCGCTTCGCAAAATCCGCATTCGGTGCATTTATCTACGATTGGATTGGTTTTTGGCAGCGGTTTGAGGTTCTCGATGTGGGCAAGCGGATTGTGGTTGATAATGATGCCGGGGTTAAGCAGGTTTTTCGGATCGAAAATATTTTTTATGTCCTGCATGAGCTCATAAGCATCTTTACCCCATTCCATTTCCACGTAGGGGGCCATATTGCGGCCGGTTCCGTGCTCGCCCTTCAACGATCCGTCATATTTCTCCACCACCATTACACAAAGATCGTCCATGAACCGACGGTAACGCTCAACTTCTTCAACAGTGCTGAAATCCTGAGTAAACACAAAATGAAGATTCCCAGCGAGGGCATGACCGAATATGATGGCGTTGTCATATCGATATTTGGCAAACAAACTCTGAAGCTCCAAGGTTGCTTCGGCCAGTCGTTTTATCGGAAAGGCAACATCCTCGATGATCACCGTCGTTCCAATGGTACGAACCGCACCCACCGCCGGAAACAATCCCTTGCGGATGTTCCAGAGTGTGGTGTACTGAGCCTCTATTTCAGTAAATTCCAGCGGTTTCTCGGTTTCAATTCCTTCCAGCGATCGAATGATCTTGCCTATATTGATTCGAAGTTCTTCGATTGTATGTGCACGGGTTTCAACCAGTAACGCGGTGGCGGTCGCCGAAAGCGTTTTGATATAAGATGGAATTCCATTGTTATTCTCAACCGATCGCAGTGAGGCACGATCCATGATTTCGGCAGCGGCCACCGGCGCCAGCGTTAAAACCGCCGCTGCGCTGCAAGCATTTTCAATATTCGGAAAAATCATCAGCGCGCTGGCTTTGTATGGATGCTCAACGACCGTGTTAAAGACAATTTCCGAAATGAATCCCAGGGTGCCCTCCGAACCGATCATCAAATGCAAGATGATGTCGATGGGATCTTCATAGTCCACCAAGGCATTTAAACTGTAGCCGGTGGTATTTTTTATCTTGAACTTGTGGCGAATACGATCGGCCAGGACGGGGTTATCTTTTACTTTTTTAGCCAGGTTAGCGATATCCGCTATCAGCTTGGGATGGGTTTTGTAAAAACTTTCTCGACTGTTAGGGTCGGCGGTATCCAAAAGCGTGCCGTCGTGCAAAATCAGGCGCATACTGCTGACGGTACGATAACTGTTTTGGGACGTGCCGCAGCACATACCGCTGGCGTTGTTGGCGGCGATGCCCCCGATCATGGCGGCATTGATGGATGCCGGGTCGGGACCGATTTTTCTGCCGTAGGGTCCCAGGTAGCCGTTGGCCAGACTGCCAATGATACCAGGTTGAAGCCGGATGCGGTGTCCCTTGTCCAGGATGGTATAATCCTTCCAGTTGCTGCCGGCAATCACCAGGACCGAATCGGTGATGGCCTGGCCGCAAAGGCTGGTTCCGGCAGCCCGGAATGTGATCGCAATATTGTGACGGGCGGCAGCTTTTATAATTTTGGCCACCTCTGATTCCGTATCCGCTTTGATCACAACTTTGGGTATCAGACGATAGAAACTGGCATCGGTTCCGTAGGCAAGGGTTCGCAGGGGATCTGTGATCAGCTTTGCCTCGGGGATGTCGTGTTTCAGATCGTCTATGAATTTAATGTATCCGTCAGGTAACAATTCAGTCTTCCACAATCAGCACTATCAATTCTTTCGGTCCATGCACGCCGAAGGCCAAGGTCATCTCAATATCCGCGGTTTTGGAAGGTCCGGACACCAGCACAATATTGGTGGGCATTCTTTCCGGCCAGTTTTCTTCCCTTATGGCGTCTAACAGCGTGCTGTGTATGGTATCCGCCTTTAAGACAGCGATGTGAATGGATGGAACGATGGACATCAGGCGGGGTTCTTTTTCCGATGGCCATAAGATCAGGGCACCGGTTTCGGCGATAGCACCGGCGGCTGAGGTGATACCGGCATCCACATTGAACACCGTTTCCTTAAACTGCTCGATATCATTCTCATAGGGGATCAATTGCAGCGAATGACCGGAGGAATTTTTCCAATGATTTTCCAGGGCCCGGCCGATGTCGGTGCGGGGCGCGTAAAGAAGTTTCTTAATGTTTCGCTGATCTAATATCTCTGCCAGGTTGGTTTCCCAACTTTTGGCACTGCCAATGTACACCTCGGTGCGCATGGCTTCCATCAGGGTTTTGAGCTTTTCTATTTTTTCCTTGCGACTGAATTCAAGTATGGGCAGCCCCGGAGATTGCGAATCAGGTGTTATAATTTGCCGGCTGGCGGCATTTAACCTGGAAAAAATTCGATTGCGTGAGCCCTCATTCATGGTCGACTCCGTGATGTTTTACCAGTTCATGTAGACTTTTTGGCGCCAATTCTGGCGTGGCCCGGCAGCGAGTCCAATTTTTGAGTGGTCCGATTTTGGGTAATTTTATCCCCAATACACTCAAAATTTTCAGGCCGACGGCATTGATTACGGGATAGGTGTTTGTTTTTTCCCAGATCTTCCAGGTCAACGATTCCAGCAGATTTCTTTTATAACCATGTCCCGCCATGGTGCTGGCGGGATCTTTTGAATAGCTCTCGTTTCGTATCCTTCGGATCAGATCGGGGATCTGGATTTTAACCGGGCAAACTTCCTCACAGGAATTACACAAACTGGATGCAGTCGCCAGCATCCCGGCCGCTTTCAGTCCTTCGACCTGGGGATTCAGTATTTTTCCGATGGGACCCGGATAGGTATACCCATAGGCATGACCGCCGATCCGGTTATACACCGGACAGTGGCTGAGGCAGGTGCCGCAGCGGATGCATTGCAGCGTTTGTCGCCTATCAGGGTCGGCAAATATTTGCGAGCGGCCATTGTCCAGAATGATCAAATGCACTTCTTGCGGACCGTCTTTTTCTCCTTGCTTGCGTGCTGTTGTGATCATATTGACATAGGTGGTGATCAACTGGCCGGTGGCCGAGCCGGTGAGCAGCCGCAGAAGCGGAGGGAGGTCTTCCAGTTTTTCGACAACTTTTTCCAGTCCCATAAGGGCAATATGTACTCCCGGCACGGTGGTACACATTCTGCCGTTGCCTTCATTTTCAACCAGGCACAGCGTCCCGGTTTCCGCAACTGCAAAATTGACCCCGCTCAACCCAACCTCGGCTTCATAGAATTTTTTACGCAAGGTTTTGCGGGCGATAGCCGTGAGCTCTGCGACATCCTCGGTATAAGGTGTGTTGGGAATCTTTTCATGGAATATTTTTGAAATTTGATCTTTATTTTTATGAATGGCGGGAACGATGATGTGGGTCGGCTTTTCATGGTTCAACTGGATGATAAATTCACCCAGATCGGTTTCCAGGGCTTCGATACCGTTTTTCTGCAAAAACGCATTGAGCTCCATTTCTTCGGATACCATGGATTTGCCCTTGACCAGTCTGGTAGCACCATGTGATCTCATGATCTCCAAAACCTGGTGGTTCGCTTCGGAGGTGGTTTCGGCCCAGTGGACCTTGATGCCATTTTGAGTGCATTTTTCTTCTAACTGTTCAAGTAACTGCGGCAGCTTGCTAAGGGCTTTTTGTTTGAGGGCATTTCCTATAGCTCTTAATTGTTCTATTTCGGTTTCATCCGAGAAAATGGCTTTCCGCTTGGCGACCAAGGTGCCCATGGCGGCTTTGGTATTTTTAATTAGTTGGGTATCGTTTAACGCGCGCGAAACGTTATCAGCAAAATCAACCTGTTGATGGATTGTCATTGATCCTCTCCCAGATAAACTCAGCAAGGTGCTGGCCGTCAATCTGAATTTTGTCATGCTGCATGGCGCCTGAGATGTTCATCAGGCAGCCGCAATCTCCGCTAATAAATCGCGCCGACCCCGTTTGCCGGATATCATCGGTTTTATCCTTTACCATGGCAGCGGAAATGGCCGGCTGCTTCACTGCAAACGTTCCGCCGAAGCCGCAGCATTCGGTTTCATTTTGCAATTCAATTAGATTGACATTCTTAAGGCTTCGAATCAACAACTTGGAATCTTCGGTCGTCCCCATCTCGCGCAAGGCGTGACAGGAAGAATGCCAGGTTACGTCAATGGGAGCGCCGCGATCTTCTAGTTTGACGTCCAAAACATGGACTAAAAATTCAGAAAGCTCATATATTTTTTTTGAAAAATTTATGGCCCGCTCGCCGTCGGGATCGTTGGCGAATAATTTAGGATAATGATGTCGCATCATTCCGGCACAGGAGCCGGAGGGAACGACAATCGGAAAATTTTCAGGAAATAATTCAATCTGTTTTCTGGCCACGGTTCTGGCCTCAGCTGGAAATCCGGAGTTGTAGGCGGGCTGGCCGCAGCAGGTTTGTCGAAGCGGATATATGACCTTAACCCCCTCGCGCTGAATCAGCTTAATCCCCGCCATTCCGGCTTCGGGATACATCATGTCCACCAGGCAGGTGCCGAAATAATATACCTTTTGAGGTTTTTCAGGATATCGGCGCATTGTTTCCTCAGCATTTATTTTTTCAACAGGAAATCAAAAAATTCAGAACTACTGATATGTCGTAAAATCTGATGCAACAGAAACGTCAGAAATCGCGTCAATAAAACTGAATTTGGGCGAATCGTTCTGAATTTTTTTATTCCAGGTCTCTAACTAATATAAAGGACGTCGATCATACCTTTTTCTGGTTATCGATCCATTTATGCATGTTTTTACTAGAAAATTTGTAGGTTCTTTAGATATCAGGGCTTCCCGAGAAGTTTTTCCAATTGGGGTCAGGAGCCCTGAATTTAGAACCACTGCCGGTGGCTCCAGATATCCTTTTCCAAACTCTCCTTATCCTCCTGAAGTTTCAGGTACATGGATGCGTTCTGGATCGCCAGTCCCCCCTGATGGGCCACGGCCTTTACCAGGGTTACGATATCTTCCGGGAACTCGCGCTTTACACCGCTGCAGAGTCTCATCACGCCAATGACGTTGTTTCTGACCTTGATGGGCACACAAAGCATGGAAACAATACCTTCTTTTTTGGTTTCGGATTTGTACTGGATCCGATCGTCGGTGGTTGTATCTTCGATGGCCACGGTTTCTCCGTTCAGGGCCGGGGCGATGCTTTTGGTGGCCGAAACCGGACCTTTGTTCAGATATTCGTCACTCAGACCGTGGCTGGCAACCAGTTTCAAGGTACTGGTGTCATCATCCAAAAGACGAATGGCAACCCCCTTCAAATTGAGGGCCTTGGTTATTTCGGTTGTCAGAATATGCAGGACTTCTTTAATATCCAGGCTGGAGTTGATGTTGGATGCCAGGTCGAGAAAAAGGGCTGAGTTTTGTTTTATGCGTTCAAACAAGCGGGAATTCGCAATGGCCATGCCTCCCTGGTCGGCCAGGGCGCTCAGGAAATCAATTTCGTCTTTAGAAAAATCCCTGGGGCTGGCGGTGTAGAGGGACAGGACCCCAATGGCCTTGTTTTTAACCATCACCGGCACGACCAGAATTGACGCAATTCCTTCGGCCTTTTTAGCCTCCAGGTTTTCCAATCGGGTGTCCGTGGTCGCATCACGAATTGAGAGATGTCCGCCTTTCAAAACATTGGCGACGACTTTTTTGGCCTTCATGGGTTCAGCATGAAAATAGTTTTTGGACAGCCCTTTATGTGCGACTGCCACAAACACGTCTTTTTTTTCATCTGCTAGAAACAAAGAGGCGGCCTTTCCATCCATCGTTTCGATCGCACTTTCTACAATTAAATCCAGCAATTCATTCCTTTTGAGCGTCCCGCCGAATGCCTTACTGACTTTGCAGAACGTTTTAAAAAAATCGGTTTTCTTCGTCATGGTTGATCTCCCGCTTGTTAGCTGTAAGTTTATTTCTTAGCCTTTTTAGCTGCTAAAGAAGTTTTAGCCCCAGTTTTTTTTGCAGTTGTTTTTTTGGCCGACGATTTTTTGACCGGTGGTCTTTGGGCTTTCCGTGGGCTCCTTTCTTCATCCCGCTCCTTGAGCCAAACGGCAATTTTGGGAACAAATTCACTCTGGACCTTGGAACTCACGTAGATCCCGATATGGCCCGTCTTCAGGCAAATGTCTTCGGTGTCCTTACTGCCCACCTTGCTCGTGAGCATCTCGCAGGCTGCGGGAGGGACCAGGTGATCGTACAGACCGTAATAATTCAACAGCGGCATGGTGATTTTCTTAAGATCGACGCGCTTGCCATCCAGTTCCAGTTTGCTCTGGATGAGGAGGTTTTTATGATAGCAATCTTCGACAAATTGTCGAAACGTCTCCCCCGGCACATCCGGGCTGTCAAAGATCCATTTTTCCATACGGACGAAATTTTCCACAAACTCCTTGTTGTCCATGTTTTCTAGAAATCCCACGTACTTGTCGATCATCAGCCGGGCAGGGTTTAGGATAAGAAAACCCAAATTCATCAGATCACCGGGCATATTACCGAAGGCGTCCACCATTCGGTTGACATCCAGGGCCTTCATCCAGATATGCAAGAGCCCCTGATCCGTGTCGAAGTTGGTGGGCGTTACCGTGGTCAGCAGGTTTTTGATCTTTTGCGGATGAAGGGCCGAGTACATGACGGAAAAGGATCCGCCCATACAAATTCCCATCAAATTAATCTTCGGCATGCCACACCGTTGGCGTATAAAATCGACAATGTTATCCATATAGCCGTTGACATGATCGTCGATGGTGAGATATCGATCCTTGCGCGTCGGATAACCCCAATCGATCATGTAAAGATCAATACCCTTATCTAAAAAATTTTGAACCACGCTTCTGCCAGGCTGCAGGTCCAGCATCGTTTCCCGGTTGATTAAGGCGTAGACCACCAATAGCGGTGTTTTTACCTGAGGCTCGGTTGTCGGATGATAATGCTTTAGTTTAACTCGATCTTCTTCATATACGACCTCGTATGGAGTTGTAGCAATTTCCGTGTCCAGTGATTCCAGCAGCACATTGGAGGCTTTTTGAACCCTTTCGCGGGATTTTTCGGCATCCTCGGCCAATTTAGAAAGAATGAGATCAACGGCTATTTTAGACTGCGCCATAAGATCACCCCCTGGTTGGTTCCTGTTAAGTAGCTGATTGGTTGATTTGTCTTGATTCCGATAATTCGAAAGAGAAAATCGTCAGCGAAGAATCCCTCCAAATCAACGCGCTAACGATCACGCTTTCTTTTTTTCTAAAGCTTTTATTTTCTTTTTTAACAGATAAATTTCCTTGTACAACTCATCCATATCCTTTTGGGTGGGTACGGGAAACATCTCCAGAATATCCTCAACGACCTTTGATGACGTCATTTTGTAATCTTCCAAGGCATTCAGGGTCTGACTCATGGTCTCGGCGTATTCCGGAGATTTAAAAAGGGTCATATAGTGGCCTTCAAGGATTTTAATCCACATCTGGTAATAGGCTCTGGCGTCGTCGGGAAGTTCTCCGGCTTCCGCCATTTCCGCTAGCTTGGCTTGCATCACTTTGTTTGACTTTTCCATGGGCAGGAAGAAAATATGCAGAAACTCAGCTACTTTGGCCTGGAATATGTTGAATTCGTCTACCGCCTGGCCCGCTCTTTCCTGATAAAAGCGGGTCAATCCTAGCTGGGGAAGGTGCAAAAACTGGCGGAATTCCTTTTCGTAAAGCTCATTCCACAACGCAAAAACATTTTGGTCGAGCTTTTCAAATTTATAGGCTTCCGTCGTTTTTCCAATCCTTTCTGCTCTTTGAAACCACTGCTGCTGCAGCTGAAAATAACCGTTCCATCCGGATTGCACTAGCCTGGTCATGATTTCCGGCAGACCATGAACGCCTTTGAGCTGGGCATCGAGGGTCCCCGGATCGCTCATGACCGAGGACAAGGCCAGCCATGTCTTTAAAGCGCTTTGCAGCGATTCCTGGGCACGCTGCGCGGCGTCTTTTTCAGACTCGGCGTCATCATCAGCTTCATCAGTGATTGTGGAAGGATCCGGTCCATTGGCCCATGTGCGGGCCATCGATCCCCAAAATTCCGTGGCAGTTTTCAACCAGGCCGCCAGTAGCGTCTCAGCGCCTGTGCTTTCCTGTTTTGTTTCATTCATGATTCGTCTTACCCCCTCGAACTGGTTTGGACCGCACTCAATGAGAAACCATCACACCTTTCGCATACCTAAAAAATTGTCCGCGTCACTGACAATATTGATGTTCTCGCGAAAAGTCAAGATTCTCAAAATTAAGATATCAAATCAAAGCGATGAATTTGAGGCGGATGAGCGGATTCAGCACCAGGATAATAGCACCAAAGGCGAAATCGGAAGTCAGCGGGCGAGGGTGTTAAGTAAACACACGAACAGAAACTGTGAATTCATGGGTTGTTAGGCTGGGAAGGTGGGACCAACACTATACTTTTATAGGACGCATGAGTATATGAACTTTAATCTTTGTCTTTATCTGCCGTCGAAATATTTTGCATCAATGTCTCAAATGCCTCGGCCTGCCTGTTGACCAGATCCTGAAACACCTTGGTCGTCTCACCCTGATAGGTGCCCTTCTCGGCCAACAGGTTTCTCAGAACCTTGATGGTGTCCTCCAGTTCCGCGACCTTATTTTGCAGTGCGGCATACTTTTTCTCTAGCGCCCGGTGTTTTTCCTGCGGGATCAATCCCATCAGCGTTAAATAGGCGTCGAGGGAGCTTTGAAAATCGGCCGCTGCATTTTGCCAGGTATTTGTAGAATCCGAATCACTGTTGCGGGGGGCCTCGATACCGTAAAACTTTTTCAGCATGGCGGTCAGTTCTTCAAATCCACTAAATCCCTGACGGATCCATTGATTCAGATCTTCCAGCTGCTTTTGCCCTTTAGCGGCTGCCAGGAGATAATTCCCCCAGAATTCTAGAAATTGGCTGTCCATTAATGATATTACAGACCTCGTCATTTCGTTTATAATTGACCACTTTAACTCGACAATAACGTTGTATCAGTCATTTAGCAAGATGCTGGTTACTGGATACTCGATACTGGATTAACATGGTATTCTGCCGATTTTATAAATAGAAAAAAGCGACGTCCGGCGTAAGTACCTGCGCAGCATCAGCGACTCCTTTTTCAGCATCCAGAAACCGTTACCCGTGCGTTGTGGCTAATCGGAGGTCCAAATCGCTGGTTTCTTTTCAGTAATATTACTCCGGTGATTAAATACCTGAACCAATGTCATTCTGCCGAACGCCAGAATCCAGGAAAACAGCCTGGATGCCGAATCCGTCATCCAGGACCGGCATAACGAGTGTTTCCTATTTCATCGCCCTTTTAATACCAAAAAGGTTGTGCGATGTCGAAACCAAACGCCAATTTCAGGGCTCCTGACCCCAATTGGAAAAACTTCTCCGGAAGCCCTGATATCTAAAGAA
>JASFFJ010000063.1:0-17817 GCA_050124355.1 Desulfobacterales bacterium
TAGTTCTTTTTGATACGGCATGGTTGTGGTCATCACCGCCGATAGGCCGATCACATCCGCCTGATTTGCCTGGGCGGCATCAATAATGTCCAACGTCGGCTGATCTACGCCAAGGTCAACCACTTCAAAACCATGGGTTTCCATTACTGTCGCCACAATATTTTTTCCCAGATTGTGAACGTCTCCCTTGACGGTGGCCAATAATAATGTGCCCGATTTTTTTATGTCTGTTTGATTGGCTTCGATGGCTGGCTTAAGGATTTCCATAGCTGCGTTAAAAACATCAGCAGCCATGATAAGTTCTGGTAAATAAGATTCACCGCTTTCGAATTTTTCTCCTACAGTCAACATTCCTTTGGAAATACCTTGTTCCAGGGCCTCCAAAGGGTCAATTTTATTGTCTATTGCGGCCTGCGCGTTGTCCCGGGCCAAATCTTTTTTTCCGGCAATCACGGCGTTAGCCAAATTATCTAAGATCAACGATTTTTCCATCTTTTCCTCCCGTGGCAACTGGTAAATTGCCTTTTACAAATGATTTTGACGCTGTATTTGCAGCCCAGCAATATATGGCTGTCTCAATTTTTATTGGCTAAAGTTCAGGGTGTAGATCCCAATAGCCTTGAATGGATTTCAGGGTTCTTTTTTCACTGAAATTCAGGTGATCGACAATGGACGCCTCAATTTTCTCTTCATCGCCCTTCTGTAACGCCTTGATGATTTGCAAATGCTCTTGGGCACTTGCTTTTAAATTATGGGATCCATTGGATCTCGATTTTGCGGTAGCTTCCACAAACGTCCTGATCCTCAGGGCACGATCACCAACAATATTGAAGAGCTCCTTCAGTATCGTGTTTTCAATCAGCAATAGCAGTATTTCATTGAGTTCTAAATCTAACTGGGAGTAGCGTGATGGTCTGGCTGTTTTTTGACACAGGTTCTCGGTTTTTTTTCTCAGATGCTGGAGTCTTTCCACGAGTTTTTCATTTTTATGCAAATGATCTTTTATGGATTTCGCTACATGCACCTCGAGAAGACGTCGGACTTCATAGACTTGCTTAACATCTTTTTGCGTAATATTACCAACTCGCAGTTTCTTGTTTGGCTTGTAATCGAGAATTCCCTCATCGGCAAGTCTAACCACCGCCTCACGCACCGGTGTATGGCTAATGCCAAGGCTTGCTGCCAGCAAATCGGTCGAAAGCGATTCGCCCGGCATAAATTTGTTGGTCAGCACAGATTCTTTAATGCTCTGATAGGCTTTTTCCCTGAGTGTCCGAGTCCCGATATTATTCAATTTCTTCATCAGAATTCCTAACTAAAATACCTAAAGCGATGATGCCAGATGAATAAGAAACACCAACTCATTAGAAGGGTATTCCATCCGCGGCAAGCTCCTCGATGACACCACTATACAGCTTTACATACGCATCATTGGGTTTACCCGTGACCGGATCATGACAATCCTGATATCGATCTCCTTCTGGAGGTGAGGTGATGCGAGACTCATATTTTTCCAGTATTCGAATCACCAGATCGTTGGCCTGCGCTCGGGTCAGCTTGGAAGCCGCCTTTCCGAGTTCCACGCAGAATTTGGCTTCCAATGGGGTTATACCGTCTACCTTAACCGCCTTAGCCGGATGGGGTTGATTGACGCAGGGCGCACCCGATGTGACCCAGGCCAGATAGATTGCTGCGGCCTCATACATATACATTTTGGTGTTCGGTCCGGCCGCACAATAGGGTCCCCAGAGAACCGGAACGGCGATATTCCTACTTGAAGCCTGGATGGCCAGGGATACTCCCCATAAAACATCGCGGCCGCTTGAACATGAATGCATGAAGTGAATGGGAAAATTGAGCTGCAAATGGCATTTATGGACCAATTGGCCTGCAATTAAATAGGCGGTGCATAATATGGCAAAGCCCTCGGGTCCACCGGCATATCCGCCTAACATGGGGCCGGATTCCGCTGCCACATTTGCTCCTGAGGAATGCAGGTAGGCCACTTTATTTAGAGTGTCGTAACTCACTTTCATCTCGGCAATCATTCCACACAACCAAGCATCGGTTAGACGGCTACCGAACTGCGGGGCGCTGGCAGCAATGTTGGTGACCGCCACAGCAGTTGTGGGGTGAAGGTTAAAGATCGGAAGGCCCGGCCGGCCGGCGCGCTTTAGGGCATCCAAGGCAGTTCGTAAACCCAGGATGCCGGCGTAAAATTCCGTGGGCGCACCTGCCGAAACGGGAATACCTCTGATGCGTGACAAACTAGGGATTTGGATGGAATTCACCTCGGGAATAGAGGCATACCCCTCAACGATATTTGCTGCGTACTGTACCTCTGATGAGACAATCCCGGATCCTACCTGAAACCAGGGCCACTTAGGTTCATCCGGTTTTCTCATACCAAAAACTTTGGCGTCATTACCCTCACCGGCCCGCACCTGCCCTGGCGCACTGCTGATTGCCGCCTCGATTTCCTGCCGGCTAAATTGCATCACCCGCGCAGTACTCAGACAGTAGACGCCTGTCTCTTCCACCAGCTCTTTGGCGGCATCAAAGATCCTGTCGGCAGCAGTATCATCATGGGGTACTGGATTTTCTCTGTCGAATTTAATATCAATATCCTTGGCCAACTGCAGAGCGGCTGGCATGAAACGATTTTTGTCGAAATCTTCTTCTTTCATAATAGGGCCGTTGAGTGCCTTTTCACAGATATCTAAAATATTTCCCATTTTTGCCTCCCAATATATCGATTTTACCGGAAACGTCCAAATTACATGAAATCAAGAAGTGAAACGTTCAGCTAAAGCTATGAATCCTCGGCTTCATTCTCTTTAATCGCACAGATAGCTAAATCAGGACAGTTTATTTCGCATGTGCCGCAGGCAACACATTTTTCATGATTGACCGCCTCAATAATATTAATCCCTTTTACGTTTCGACGATCGGATATTCCTAAAACCCCCTTTGGACACCGATAAACACAAATACCGCATCCCTTACATATATTTTCCACAATCCAAACCGCCATGGCTAAACTCCCATCCGTCTAATAATTTCCGGTATCTCGCGTGCAGATTTAGCAATATAAGCCCCAGCCGCTTTCAACGCATTGATTTTACTCTCAGCCGTGCCGTCATCGCCCTCGATGATGGCTCCGGCATGCCCCATTTGTGCACCCCTTGGTGCCATTCTACCAACGATGAGGGTAATTACCGGTTTGCTCATCTGATCTGAAATGAATCTGGCAGCGTCGTGCTCGAGTTTGCCGCCTACTTCGCCCAATAGCACAACAACCCCGGTCTCAGGGTCCTCCTCGAATAGCTGAAGCACCGCCTGCTGCGAAAATCCCCAAATGGGCCCCCCACCAATGCCCACTACGGTAGACTGACCAATGCCGGCGAGGGATAGCAGTCTTCCTACCTCATAAGACAAGGAGCCACTCTTGGAGACAATGCCCACCGGTCCTTGCTTGAACATACTGTGGGGATGAACACCCAACTTGCTTTTATCCGGCGAAATGAGCCCTGGCGTGTCAGGCCCCAAGATGACTGCATTCTGCAGCTCCGCGAAACGCAGCAGGTCCAGGACGTCATGATCCGGAATGCCCTCGGTCGTAAGTACCAAAAAAGGAATTTCACAGGCTAACACCTCCATCGCGGCATCCTTGGCAAATCTTGCAGGTACGAAACTGATGGCGGCATTGATGTCGTGCTCATGGATGGCCTCCTCCACCAAATCGTAAACCGGTATTCCTTCCAAATCGAGCCCACCTTTTCCAGGCGTTACACCGGCGACAATCTTGGTGCCGTAAGCCTTCATAATTCTGGACTGGAAACTACCGACCTTGCCGGTGATTCCCTGCACGAGAGCCCGTGTATTTTCATCGATAAGAATAGCCATTTTAGGACTTTCCGATTTGAACAGCAGTGTCGACCGCCTCAGCAAGATCTTCAAAGACCTGCACGCCGATTTCTTTTAGAATCGGAATTCCCACCTCGGCTTTGGTGCCACACATTCGGGCCACAATCGGCACCGGCATACCATGCTCGCGCACATAGGCGGCAATACCCTTGGCGATCTGATCCATGCGCGTCATACCACCGATCAGACTGATCAATAGGACCTTAACTCGTTCGTCGGCAAGCACGACTTCCATGGCTTGTTTAGTGACCTCTTCGGCCGCCATGCCTCCCATCTCGCAGAAATTGGAAGGAAATCTCCCCAAGTCATAAACCATATCGAGGGTCAGCATGCCGGTTCCGGCACCATCAGCGATGATGCCGATGTCACCTTCCAATGGCACATAGGTAATACCGCTATCCTGAGCCAACGCTTCAGATGCATTCAGCGTCTTTTTTTCGATCGCTGTTCGTTCTTCAATATATTTGTCATACAGGTCAGCATGACGGAAAACAGCTTTGGCATCTAGCACAATTTTGGCATCTAACGCTATCAGGTCTGCCAAAGTTTGAGCCATTGGATTGATTTCAACAAGGGTGGCATCTTGATCACGGAATATCCGCCAAAGGCCCTGGATAACTTTCGCAAATTTATCTACCTCAGCCACCGCTAAAGCCTTGGCCATCACCCTGATCTCGTAGTCTTGCAAGCCCACCAGTGGGTCGACAGGTCTTTTTACCAATTTGTCAGGACTTTTTGCAGTGATCATCTCTACATCGATGCCGCCGGCTGCGCTGGCAATGATCATCGGACGATTCAGTTGGCTGTCGTTCAAACAGGCGATATAATATTCCTTTTCGCTAGAGCAAACCTCTTCAGCCATTATGGCATAAACAGGGTATCCTTTTACTTCCTTTGCAAAAATCGATTCGGTCGCTGTCTGGGCCTCAGCAAGAGAAGATACATGCTGGATCGCACCGGCTTTGCTTCGACCGCCCACAGGAACCTGCGCTTTCAATACGGCCGGATAAGAAATCTTGTTGAGCTCGGAAACATTCCTAACCAACACGCCATGGGGGACAGGAATGTTTTGCTCTGCCAGCAGCCTTTTTGCCTGGAATTCTAGCAATCGCATGACGTGTGACCTAACCAGAATTAATGTCTGTTTTGCCAGCAGCCAATAACATCCCCTTTCTGGCAGCCTGCAAATTGGCATCAAGATATTTTTGCGGTACGTTTTCGGAGATGATTTCCAAAAGATCTTCCGGTGAGAATATGTCTAGCAAACCTTGCAGGTAGCCCAGCATAACCATGTTGGCTGCCAGCTTAAGGCCGATGGCGTTCGCGATTCGCGTGGCCGGTACCGCTCTATCAATAATGCCGTTTTTCGTCGGCGGTTCAACAAAGGCCGGATCGTATATTAAAACGCCACCGTCTTTTAAGGTTGGCAAAAACTTATCCAGAGCCAGCTGCGACATAACGACCAAAACGTCCATTTCATCTGCCAGAGGAGAATCAATGCTATCTTTTGAAACGATTATTTCCGCCTGGCACTCACCCCCCCTGGCTTCGGAGCCGTACGACTGCATCTGAACCGCGTTAAGTCCAGCCTTTATTACTGACGTGGTGCCAAAGATGATTGAAGCCAGAACAATACCTTGACCGCCAAAGCCGCAAAACCTCACATTCAAACGGCTTTCCTTCATAATCTCCCTCCTATTTATCAAGCACAGAGCTACCCGCAAAAACCGGCCGGCTTATCTCGACAAACTCACCGAGCACAAACTTGTTTTCCAATGTCTCGGGCAACATTTCGGCGGCTTGGCGATTTGTAATGGAATTTTCTTTTATCCATTCAAGGCACTCTACGGCGTCATCGGTGGACAGCGCTCTGCGGCCGAAGTTGGTTGGACACTGACAAACGATCTCCACAAAAGAAAATCCTTTATGAAGCAATGCTTTTTTAATCGATTGTATCGCCCTCTTGGTTTTTTGCGTCGTCCAGCGGGCCACAAACGTAGCGCCGGATGTCACGGCCAGTTTACACAAATCGAAATGGGGTTCCAGGTTTCCGTAAGGCGTCGTGGCTGTCTTAACGGTTGATGGTGTCGTCGGTGCCATCTGTCCACCGGTCATCCCGAAAGTTAAATTGTTGGCGACGATCATTGTGACGTCAAGGTTCCTTCTGGCCGCATGGATCAGATGATTCCCCCCTATGGCTGCAGCATCACCATCACCGGCGAAGATCACTACCTTCAGATCAGGTTTTTGCAGCTTGATACCGGTCGCCCACGGGAGCGTTCTGCCATGTACACCATGGAGAACTTCCGCCTTCATATAAACAGGAATCCGCGCCGTACAGCCAACGCCACCGATTCCCACAAGTTTATCGAAATCTAAGCTGATCTCGTCCGCCGCTTTTAAAAAAAAATTCAGAATCTGAGCGGCGCCACAACCGGAGCAAAAAAAGTGCGGTAAAGATCCATCACGCAAATATTTCCACAACGGATGTTTTTTCAATTTAAGGACCCCCTGATAGCTTGATATATTTCGTTGCTGGTATGGATTTGCCCGCTATTTTTAGTTATGCGACTGACAGGGCAGCACCCGCAACAGACACGTTCAATCTCGCCGGCGTATTTACCGATATTCATTTCCACCGCCAGGACGCTATCGACCTGACGGGCGACTTCCGCAAGCTGCTTTTCGGGAACAGGCCAAATGGTATTTAGTTTAAGCAGACCGGCTTTAATTCCCTCTTGGCGCGCAATTTTGACGGCCTCTCTGGCGGGGCGACTTTCGCTGCCATAGGCGACCAGGGCGATCTTAGCATCATCCAGAAAATACTCATCGATCTGAACAATGTCGTCGTAATTTGCTGTAATTTTCCCGGTGATGCGTTGGTAGAGCCTGTCAAATACATCCGGGTCCCAGGCGATCCAACCCCTCTCGTCGTGAGGATTCAGCGAATGAAGGATACCATAACCCTCACCGAAATCAGGAAGGGGGGGAACCTCATTCATCTCGGCCCTGAAGGGCACAAACTGATCCGGCGGTACATCCGGTTTCTTGCGGTTGATAATTACAATCTCATCCGGCTCTGGAATAACCAGCTTTTCTCGCATCAGAGCGATGGTCGTTTCGGACATCACAATGACCGGTGTCCGATACTTCTCAGCCAGGTTAAAAGCCCGAATAGTGAAGTCAAAGAGCTCCTGCACTGAGGCAGGTGCTAAAACGATCATCTCGTGATCACCGCTGGCGCCCCACCTGAGCTGCATCACGTCTGATTGAGTAGCATAATTCTCCCCACGACAGCGCATCACATCCACCACCACGATAGGAATCTCCGCCGCCACTGCGTAACCAAGACCCTCTTGCATATAATTGAAGCCTGCGCTGGCCGTGGCAGTCATTGCTTTGGCACCGGCCAAGGCAGCCCCGCTTAATGCAAAAATGGAGCACAACTCGTCTTCACCCTGCAGAAAGGTCCCTCCCACAGACGGCATGCGCAACCCCATGTGTTGGGAAATCTCGTTGGCCGGCGTAATCGGATAGCCGGCAAAAAAATTACAGCCGGCGGCTAAGGCGCCTTCTACAACGGCGTGGTTTCCAAGCATGAAATGGGTACCGGTCAGAACTCGTTTTGGGCTGTCACTCATTCTCTATCCTCAATTAATTTTTCGGAAATGATTTTCCATCCTCCTGAAAGCTTCTCGAATATCCTCCTCAGGTGCCGCGTACGACAGCCTCAGGTGACCTTCACCGCATTCCCCAAAAGCCACGCCCGGCACAGTTGCCACATGTGCTTCTCGCAACAGCCGTTTGGCCAGTTCAAACGATAGCAAGTTAACATTATAGGCGGCAAAGCAGTAGAATGCACCCTCGGGAACACAGCCAAGCGTTAAAAATTCGGATTTTTCTATGAGATCAGTCATCAAGTGACGTCTGGCGCGGTAACCGCTTTTCATGGTCTCAACGGCTCTCAAGGACGCTTCGCTATTCAGGGCTTCAAGGGCACCATACTGGGCAAAGGCCGTTACACAGGTCGTAGAGTGCTGATAAATCTTTAGCATTCCTGCCAGTACTTCCTTCGGCCCGGTTGCGTAACCAAGCCGCCAGCCTGTCATGGCGTAACTTTTTGAAAAGGAATTCACCGTGATGACGTTGTCGAACTCCGATGCGGCGCTGTACTGTTGACCTTCATACAATTGATATTCGTAAACTTCATCCGAAAGTAAAAGCGCCTGGCTGTCTCTGGCCAGTTCAGCCAATGCACGGATAGTATCTATAGGAAATACCGCGCCGGTTGGATTACAAGGCGAGTTGACAACGATTATTTTCACCCCCGAATCCATGGCCCTTTTAATGTTTTCCAAATCGGGTTTGAACCCGTTTTGCGGGACGGCGGCAACGCGAATGACGTCTGCGCCGGCCATTTGAGCCGCAGACTCGTAGCTCACCCAGGCCGGATCTAATAAAAGAACCTTGTCCCCTTTTTCGAGTGTCGCCTGAAAAGCCAGATAGATAGCGAATTTACCGCCAGCGGTAACGATGATGTCTTCAGGACCGGCTTTGACACCATTTTCGGTGTCCAGCTTTGCGCTGATGGCCTCCCTCAACGTATAGGCCCCTTTCGTGGGCTGATATGAGGTTTCACCCCTCATCAGAGCCCCGATGGTTGCCTGCTTTATATGGTCTGGGGTATCGAAACAGGGTTCACCCACCCCCAACGAGACAATGTCGTTGATGCCGTTTTGACGCATCCGCTTAACCTCGTTGTCCACCTCCTCGGTAACCGAAGGCTGCAACGCTTCGGTCGCTTTTGATAAATATGTGCGTCTCATCTCAACAACTGTCATTTTTAAATTGTTCGTTTTTCGACCTGGTTTAGACATGCCCGTAGTATTCACGATGTACGGCTATGGAATAGGCATAGTCCAGCAGAGTCCCCCAGCTGAATAGAGGGATGTCTATTTGTCGTTGTAGAGCTCGCGCAAATGGCTGCATGCCGGTGCACTCTAAAACCATTGCCCCCATGTTCGGATATTTCCGGTAGGCCTCGATGGCAAATGCCACGAACTCTTTCTCGGTTTTTTCAAAATCAGCTCCCGGTGGATCAGTCTTTTTGCCAGGCGTCCAGAGATGCTCAAACTCTTCACACGATCCGTCAATATCTCGGCTGCAGCAAATGACATAATTGCTGCCCGGCTTTATTCCCACCGACGCCAACAGATGTTCGGTATATTGTCCACTTTCAGCGTGACCGATTATGCCAATGACTTTATGCGGGCCGACAACTTGTTGGGCAATCGTGACTTGAAGCAGGCTTGAGAGAAAAACAGGCACATTGACGGACGCAGCGATCTCACGCTGGAAGTAAGCAAAAAACCCGCATTCTGCTGCAATTGCCCGACACCCCATCTGTTCTAAATTTTGCGCCGCCCTTTGTATCGATTCAAGACAAGCGGATTTATTCTGAGCATAGATCAATTTCGGCATATCGACATCTCGGATAATTTCATACTGGACAGGGAAAGGAAAAGCACTGGCATTGCGAACATCGCCGGGAAACCCGGGATAAACTTCATCCAGTATCATCACGCCCAGACCCATTCCATAGCATTTGTGATCTTTGCGTGCCTGAATATGGTTGATGCCATAATCTCTTGCTTGATGCATAGGTAATCCCTCGACATACATGTTAGGTGGTCAGGTTTCCCATAAACGCTATCTCATCGGGATTGCTGCCGCTTCGCTTCGATAGGAATTTTCAGCTAATTCCTGATGAGGAAACTTCCATAGCCTTTGATGGGTTCGTAAACATTTGCCAGCTTCAGCATCGTCCGAAGCAACATCTGATTGCTTGAAAGCGCTGGTTTACGACTATCTTTTTCGATGACATCCAGGGCTTCACAGGCCCTAAAGTCCGTGCAACTTATAAATATTGCCTGGGCTTCGGAACAATCTACTTCCCTCGCCAGACGATAGATACGGCCAGGGTCCTGGCTAGCAATTTCCTCTGCATTGCGGGTGCCCAACCCTTTCATTTCAACGACCTCTATCCCATTTTCCTCGAAAAAAGTCTTCTGTTTTTCATTGAGCCATTCTTCGTATGGTGTCGCCAAACTGATGCGGCTGATATTGAGTTCGCGGAGCCCCTCGATGCACGCAGTGGAAACGCTGGTTGCGGGTTTGCCTGTATTTTCTTTTATAATTTCGATGATTTTACGATCGTAATCCAGTCCTTTTAGGAAGCTGCCGGACGTACAACCAAACCCGTAAACATCAACCAAGGCATGGGCAAGCTCCTGGCAGGCCTTCGGAACGTAATCAATCATTTTGCTGAGCTCTTCCGGAGAATCTTCGGTAATCCAGACCCTTGCAAAGTGGGCCGTGACCCCGGAAGGAATCATCCGATACATATCAGGCTCCAGCACGATGTTTGCCGAAGGCACCAACACGCCGAGTCGTGCGCGCCAACCGATCATCATGTCCTCCTTTGTTCTTAATCCCGAACGTTAAACCCTGAACCCGTGAATGGTTACGAATCAGGTAGTAACTTTTTCTGACATATACGATAGGGCGATGCTGACCCCCTCTTCTGCGGTTTTTGCATAAGCATCGGCCCCGATTTCATCCGCCCACTTCTGGGTTACGGGTGCACCGCCCACCATCAATTTATAATTCTCCCTGACGCCTTGCTCCTTAAATAGGTTGATGACGTCTTGCTGAGCGGGCATGGTTGTGTTGAGAAGCGCGGAAAGTCCGACAATATCGGCATTGAAATTTTCAGCGGCTTTCAGAAACTCCGAAGCGGGGACATCCTCCCCTAAATCATGAACTTCAAAGCCCCTGGTTTTTAATAATAGTACCACAATATCCTTGCCGATCTTATGAATGTCACCCTTAACGGTACCGATGACTGCGATTCCACTGGTGTGCTTGTTAACGCCCAGCTTAGCAATTTCCGGCTCCAAAACATCGACTGCTGCGCGAAATACCTTGGCGGAACCAATAAGCTCGGGTAAAAAGCATTCCAACTTGTCAAATTTATCACCAATGATTTCAACACCCGGCTGAAGCCCCTCTTCTATTGCTTTTAGCGGTGCCACGCCTGCGGTGATGGCCTCTTTGGCGGCAGCCACCGCCGCGTCTTGATTAAGACCAATAACTGCCTGTTTCAATTTTGCTAAAATTTCATTTTCTCCCATTTTGTTCCCCCAATAACGGTTTATATCGTGATACCATAACCTGCAATTACCTTTTTCATGCGTTCATAGGTTTGTATGCTCTCCGGTAGCGGTTTACCTGTTTTAACATCGTATGCCTGCTGGTATGTTTTCCCCTTGGGAGCGTTTTCTATATTTCCCTTGTATTTTTCGCATAATCTGCCGACAATGCTATCTGCTTCTTTACGATCCATTCCCACTACCGCATGGGCTATCTCACCGGAAAATTGGGTCGTGAGTGGACCCAGCAGATCGGTGGTGGCGCCACCGTGGGTGATGAGCCCTTCCAGGTTACTGCCGCTGGCGATAATCGCCGTTACGGCAGCAGCGGTCTCGAGGAAACACATCTCCTCCATGGGGCCAGACGCCATGAAGGGGCTGATCATTAGAGGAAAATGACTATTTCTGGTTATGGCCTGGGCACCTAAACTCAGCGCCCAAAGAACGCGGGGGTCAGTGGCACAAACATGCTTGATATGAAGGGGAGCGTGTAGCTGGCAATCGCCCCTTAAGATCATAATTGCGTGCAAATGGTAGGCAACGCTGGCCACAGCGACACCTTCCGGACCGCCACAGTAGCCGCCAAGTAATGGCGTAGTCTCTGCCACTATTCTACCGCCCAATTCCCGTACATAAGCGATCTCGTTCAATCTTGACGTTTCTACCTTGAGTTCGGCGGTCGAGCCCATCATCCATCCGTCAGTAGGCCGCAAGCCGATGCTTCCCGCTATTTTAGCCACATCCGAGGATGCACAAGCGATCGCATTCATTGTCGGCATTCCCGATCGGCCGGCTCTATTCAGACCCTCTCTCATCAACCGTGTCGAGTAGATGGCTGCCATGACTTCCAACGGACTGTTGGGTCGAACCCGTCTTCCATTTACTTGGATCATGGAAGGCATCGTTAAAGAATCGGCTATGTCAATTTCCCCATATGCTTGAACCAGTTTGATGAATAATTCGTCACTGGAGACAGATACACCGCCGGCCCCCAGAAAACAAAAAGGTGACGTGCTCGAATCCGGTTTACGTCCTACAAGTCGCCTGCGGTCTTTTCCTTCACCAAAGTAAACTTCAGCCACAGCCGTTTTCAGGGCCGCCAATATTTCCACTTCGGTAAACCGCACGACACGTTCGGTGTCTACGCAGTAGGTCCCAACATTTTGATAAAATTCCAAGCCAGCCTGAAACACACGGTCTGCTAATTCGTCATCGTTAGGAACACAAATATCCGGGTCATATTGGATCTTATATTTGTTGATAACGTTGCTTAGCTCTGGAACAAATACCTCGAGGTCAAATTTTTCCTGACTCATATATGGTCCCTCAAAGGTCTTGTCGATGACCTCCATAAAGGATATCTTGCTCATTATGCCCAGCTCCTTTTTGCATTTTTAGGACAGATCCTCGATGAAATCTCATCGGACGAGAATGTGTCGCGGATAAAACAAAAATATTCCCAAAACAAATTGAGGCAGTATGTCGAATGTCCAGCGTTTGGTATCCTGAATTAAATCATCTGACTTTTAAGCTTACGCAAACCACCAGCGTTCTACGATCTTGAATCCGTCAAACTCCCAGTTGGCTGCCACTTTTTCCGGTACATGAAGCTTTTTCGAGGCGGCGTGTATATCAGCAGCAAATGCAAAGACGATTTCGCCACCGTCGTCATGAACGAGGCGCTGCATCTCAACATAAATCTCACGGCGTTTGGCAGGATCGAGTTCGATGCGCCCCTTTTTCAAAAGTTCATTGAAGCGTTTGTTATCCCAGAAGGTTTCATTCCAGGCGGCCCCTGCCGCATAGGCGTCGGAAAACATCCAATCTTCGGTGGGGCGACCGCTCCAGTAAGCTGCCGTAAAGGGTTTATTCATCCACACATTGCTCCAATAACCGTCGTTTGGTGACCGAATTACATTGATGTCGATATTGGCCTTCATCGCATGCTGTTTGAATAGCAAGGCGGCGTCTATGGCACCTTCGAATGCCACATTGGCCACATGATGGTCGATTTTAAATTCACTCATGCCAGCCTTCTTTAAATAGAACTTGGCCTTGTCAGGATCATATTTGCGCTGCGGCAGTTCTTTGGCATAAAACTGATTCAGCCGGCTGATGGGATGATCGTTGCCTACCTCACCGTATCCCCGAAGAACGGTTTTCAGAATATCCTCGCGATCGATGGCATGCTTCATTGCCATGCGGATGTTGTTATCATTAAACGGCGGCATGTCGGTGCGCATCGGAAAGTTGTAATGCCGCATCCCTTTCTGAATGACAGGTTGCACGTCAGGTGCCTTGCTCAATAGATGAAACGTCTTGCGTTCACAGCGGTTGATGATGTCAATCTGACCGCTTCGCAGGGCACTGGTTCTGGCATTCACATCGTTGATGGCGGTGACCTCGACTTCGTCAAAGTGCGCGAAGCCTTCTTTCCAATAGTTGGGGTTGCGCTTTGCGAAAGCCCGCACGCCAGGTTCCCATTTTTCCAGGATGTAACCGCCGGTGCCAATGCCCTTAGAGAAATCTGTCGTGCCGGCGGGGAAAATAGACACGTGCTGGTCGCTGAGGGCATATGGGAAATCTGCGTTGCCTGCTTCCAGAGAGAACACGACAGTATGCTTGCCTTCAGCCGTTACATCAACAATTTGCTTGGCCAGAGATTTAAAAATAGATTTAGAGTCTTCCGTGCGGTGGTGATTGACAGAATCCAGCACGTCTTCAGCCAAGAAAGATTTGCCATCGTGAAACTCGACACCCTTGCGCAGATAGAACCGCCATACTTTCGCATCGGGAGTTGGTTCCCATCTCTCAGCCAATTCCGGAATCAATTTGCCATCGGGATTGATTTCAACCAAACAGTTGCGCAGGAGGCCAAACGAGACCAGCGGTGCCATAATGTCAGTCACCAACGCGGGGTCTAACGTGTCGGTCATGGAGGCACCACCGCAGCCGATTTTTAACCGCCCACCTTTTTTGGGCTCCGCAGCACAAGCTGAGGTTCTCAACAGCACCGGTGATAAAGCAGCCGTAAGGCCTAAGGCAGAAACCCTGGCCAAGAACTCACGTCGGTTTATTCTCCCTTGCGATAACATTTCTTCAAGTTTTTCTAAGACGGTCATCTGGTTTCCCTCCTTTCGTTGACAGGGGATATTAAATTCTAGTTTCAAGAGGCCATAGAGCAAAAGCATGTATTCTATATTCTATAGAATATAGAATTGTCAAGCAAAAAAATTAGCCGAATTTCATCCTCAGGCTAAAATTTACAGATTCAAATGAGGGGAATTGAAATGGCGGGTACCTAAGAAATAGAGAAATTTACAGCAATAATAAGTTATAATATAAAACAGAATGAAAATTGATTTAATTTTTTGCTGGATTTTGCGATAATTTCAACTTGGAACTGATCGATTCTTTTCACAGTGAGTAGATTGCATTTTCAATTCTCCAAAAGAATTGAATCATGATTTTAGGTTCGCTGAACAAATCTAAACCGCCCAGCTATTATGGATTTCCCCTGGCAAATCCACACAAAGAGCAAAGTTTACATATCGTGCCCGAATCGAATCTATTGAATCAATTGATTTTATTGTGTATTTGTTTAGTCAATCTTAAATTGACCCGCCCATTTCTCCCAATAAATTGAAATTCTTTATCGGTGACTTGAATTTTGTGCGCAGTTTATAGCCAGATTTTGAGGTTTGATTGAATAATGGCGGGTAGATTAGCAGCTGCTAAACACGAATAGCGTTTGACTATTAGCTTTCCGTTGAATCTTCAAATTGGGTCTGAAGCTATGTTTGGTTGGCCAACACCACGGAAGTTTCCACCTGTCGCTCCGGAATCGACCAGTATTTTCTAAGAAGACGATTCTTTTCTTTCTCGGAAACAAGCTTGTACCCGTTTTTTTTGTAAAATAAAATTGCCCATGAAGCAGCTGCCCAAGTACCAATGAGGATAGGTTTCTCGGTCATCCTTTGCAAATGTTGGAGCAGCTTTTTCCCGATTCCCTGTTTTTGTGCTATGGTCGTAACATAAGCATGACGGATGAGCGTTACATCGCCTTTATCCTGGATACCCATGACTCCGAGCAACTGGCCATCACGTTCCAGGCCATAAAAAACAATACCATCGTCAATTTGAGCTTTGAGCTCTGCGAGCGACATGTACGGTTCATGCCACCGATTTTGCGGTATAATCCCTTTATAAGCCTGTGCAGCATCGTTGATGATCTTATATATGGTATTGAAATCAGCTTCTTTGCATCTACGAATCATCTTTATTTCCTGCCTAACGGCGCTGCTAAATTAATAATATTAAATTGTGATGAGGTATAGCAGATTCCCATTGTACGTATTAAATTGAGGCCAAAGAAAATTTAATATTCACATAACTTAGGATTGCCTATTGCGTCAAGATTTGAAAAGTATAACAGCCTGTAACTGCACACTTCATCAACTGCAACATCTAAAATTAAGTTAAATATGAAGAATATAACTGGTATTCTTTTGACATCGGCGCTTGGAATATTGCCTATCCATAATCGAATTCTGCAGTTTTTCTAATGATGAAAAGTCCAGATGCCGAACGGACATTTCAGGTAAAAAAACTTGTTCAGTAAAAGGGATATGGGGAAGCCGCTGAGTGTATACCCTGGAGTTTACAAATCACGAGTATCAGAATCAGCCCAGATAGGCTTCGCTAAGGCCGCCGTCTCTTCCGGAGGGATGAAGGTTGCCATGTCTCCCAGCATAACTTCAAACCCTGTATGGTCGTTTCGCACCCAGGGTGCATAGTTGGAGCGCACCACCATTACCATGCGCAACTCCAGGTAACTACTAGGATCTTCAACACACAACAATCCAAGGTTATAGCCGTTGCGATTCAGACTCCGATATAATTTTTGGGCGTTGATGATTCCTGTTGAAAGATTCATGAGATTTTCATCCATCAGTTCCTGTAGCGACGTCACGCTTGGGAGGATCGCCCACAGTTCGAAAAAACCCTCCGGCGCGAACGCGGCCAGCCACTCCCAATCGCCAGTTTTGCCGATATATCGGCTGCCTTCGGATTTTTCATGTTTCAGATAATCAGAGAACAGAAAGGTACTATGCGCTTTATAGTATTGCTCACTTCTTTGCACTAAGAAACGCTGATGGTTGCTCGGCACACTGTCTGCATTGATCTGAAGGTGTGGATGGACAAGTGATCCCCCTGCAGAAGGGAGATGGTTCTGGGTGATGGCCGTATAAACAGCCTTGGTATCAATTGTCCTTACCTGTTTTAAATATTGAATGGAATTCTTGAAACTGTCCATGTATGTCTGCGGTTTGGCAGACCCGATCTCCACATAATGCGCCTTGTCAAAAAGGCTGACCGCTGAAAAGCTGCCGTAGGGGAACAGATTCGGAAAAAGTATCGATTCGTTGATAACCAGACGACCGATAGAAAAGCTGTCCGATTGCAGTTGTGGCGTTTTCGAGAACACATGATGGTTACAGAACGGGCAGTTGTCTGACTTGAAAGCATCAGGAGGTGGTGGCGGCAAGGTTTCAGTTCCTGCTTCTGCTTCATTGATCCGGCTTAGTGCAATTCTGCAGGTTCGATAGGTTATGGGGTTCGTCCGGATTTCAATCTTTTTCACGACCGGTCTGCTCGAAGGAGCTAAAAAACTTGCAATGATGTCTTTGCGATCGAAATTAAGCTGATGTCGATGTCTCATTTTGTCGATTAAGCATCACTCTAATCTTTCCAGAGCATGCGCCCTTTTCAAGCATCATGGACTTGCTAATCGTTGGACTGAAGTCAAACGGAATTCCCATGGCTTCAAGCCAACATTCTATTCTATACATTACGCCACAATTGTATCCGTCGATAATCCCAATTTTCTTCATACCCTTATATGCAAAGCATTCTCCGTATTCCCACTCCCAGTGAAAGAGACATTTCGAGGACACCGTAAATTGAAATCTTTTAAATACCGTATTGGGTAGGATTATTTCTAGCGCTTCAAGTATGAAATCTTTTAGATTTTGCGGACACAGCATTGAACGTTTTTATTTATATTGACCACCTTTGAATTTTTGATATCAAAATTTTTGATGCTCATTGAAAATTACATCTTTGTTGAAGGCATATGAACTTAAGCAAGCCCATTTTCAGCTGCTTAAGGCCTTCTTAACTATCGTCCGTAGTAGGCCATAAGAGATGCCTTTGCTATTGTGTGCTGATTCAGCATGAATCCCACCAAAGCCGGTAATGCTTTTTCGTCTAAATCCAATTTTTCGACTTTAAGAGCATATACCGTGAATATATACCTATGCGGTTTGTCCCCCTTCGGAGGACAAGCTCCACCGAATCCAGGCTTGCCAAAATCCGTTACACTTTGGACACATCCTTTGGGTGCCAAACCTTTTTGTAGATTCCCCGCATCCGCCTTAAGCTCATTAACATTTGAGGATATGTTAAAAATGACCCAATGCCACCATCCGCTTCCTGTCGGGGCATCAGGGTCATATACTGTAAAAGCAAAGCTTTTTGTGTCTTTGGGGGCATTAATCCATTTCAGAGATGGTGAAATGTTTTTTCCAGTACAGCCAAATCCCGAAAACACTTGGGTCTCTGTCAGCTGCCCGCTTAAATCATCGCTTTTCAAAGTGAATTCTTGAGCATACACACT
>JASFFJ010000064.1:0-17811 GCA_050124355.1 Desulfobacterales bacterium
GGGCTTTACCGATGGTCGCCGGCGGTTTAAAGGCCACCCGAAATAAAATCGGCTCTCCGTTTGATATCCCGCCCTGGACCCCTCCGCTGTTATTCGTCGCCGTCCCCAGTCGTTCTCCTTTTCTAATAAAAGGATCGTTATGGGTCGACCCGTTCATCCGGGTTCCCGAAAAACCAGAGCCGATTTCAAAGCCCTTGGTCGCTGGAATCGATAGCATGGCATGGGCCAGTCGTGCTTCCATCTTGTTAAAGACAGGCTCCCCCAGTCCCGCCGGAACATTACGGCAGACACAGGAAATAACGCCACCTAAAGAATCGCTGGCTTCTTTGGCGTCCGCAATTTCACGAATCATTAGTTCGGCCTCATTTTTAGAGGGACATCGCACCAGTGTCTCGTCTACTTCCCGGCGGGTGATGCGATTTTCATCGATGCCGGCCGCCGTTAGGGTGCCGACCGAAGTTACCCAGGCCACGATCTCAATCCCAAAATCTTCAGCAAGAAATTTTTCAGCAATGGCGCCCGCGGCCACTCGCCCGATCGTTTCCCTGGCGCTGGAGCGCCCTCCCCCGCTTGACGTTCTGATGCCGTATTTCATTTGGTAGGTATAGTCCGCGTGGGACGGACGGGGAATGGATTGCATGGCGGCATAATCGCCCGGCCGCTGGTCTCTGTTGGCGACGCCCAGTGCTATGGGGGTTCCCAGGGCACGGCCGTTTTCGACGCCGGCCAAGATCGTGACCCGGTCGGCTTCATTGCGATCAGTTGCCAGCCGGCTTTGACCGGGACGGCGACGGTCAAGTTGGGGTTGAATGTCCCGTTCACTGAGAGACAATCCGGGGGGACAGCCGTCCACAACCGCACCGACACTTTTGCCGTGGGACTCACCGAATGTTGTTACGCGAAACAAAGTTCCCAAAGTGCTTGACATGCGTTTGATCTCCAAAAAAGTGGGGTTAAGAATTCTTTAATTTTTCATTCATCAATTATATATATTAATTGTGATATTTTACTTAATCCACCATCTTAAGTTTTTCTAGAATGACATCACAAATCTCATCAATTTCGCGATGGTCCGTATCCACCAAAAAATCCATCACATTTTTGTAAAGGGGCATTCGTTTTGTCAGCGTCTCCTCGATTTCGGAGATACTGTCTGTTGAGGTCAAGGCGGGACGGACAGCCACTGAATCCTCGTCCTGCATCATCCTGGCTTTTATGGTTTCCGGGGATGCCCTCAACCAGATGATCCTTCCACTTGCTTTCATCAGGTTCACATTGTCGGCATCGAGCACAATCCCGCCTCCGGTCGCCACCACCTGCTGATCTGCGGTGCAAACCCGATTCAGAACGATGTGTTCAAATCGGCGAAATACGGTCCAGCCCCGGTTGGCCACAATTTCCCGGATACTCATCCCTTTCTGTGACGCCACCAGGCTATCCGTATCAACAAACTTCCGACCGAGGGCTGCCGCCAGCAGGTTTCCAACCGAGGATTTGCCGGTGCAGCGATATCCGATTAAAAACAGGTTGGAATAGTTCACAAGTTCACCGTTCAGGGTTATCTTTCTTTCATACAAGTTTCCTAATTTATAGTTCAGTATCAGTGGTTGACATTTTATCCACACAGTGTTCTAACCGTTTATCTACCCAGCCCTTGGAAAAAGTTATTATTCTTCCGTCCCCGGCAGACTTCGACGAGAAGACCCGCGGGTGTGAGCCTTTCAGTCGCGAGCTCAGTCGAACGGCTCATCCGAGTCCGAGAGACTAGGGGAGAAGATTAAGATGAATGTCATTCCTTTAATTTGGCCTCCCTGGATAATCAGATTGTCCTATTTTCAACATTATCGACCTTACAACGCAGAAATATCCAGTACCAAAACCTCTCAACCCTAAACCACTGAACCTTTGAACCCTGAACCTCCGAACGGTTCATGTCCCATATAGTCCTTCAAACACCCGCCAGAAATTCGGAAAAGATTTCTCAACACAGCGCTCGTCCAAAATGATGGTTCCCCTGGCAACCAGGCCCGCCACTGCAAAACTCATGGCAATGCGATGATCGTCATAGGTTTCGATTTTGGCCCCATGGGGTGCGCCGCCCGTGACCATCAGCTCGTCGTCGCTGCAGCGGGCATCGACCCCCATTTTGCCGAGCTCACAGACGACGGCAGCCAATCGATCACTTTCTTTTGATTTCAGGTGGCTGACATTTTTGATGATGGTGGTTCCCACGGCAAAGGCGGCCACCACTGCCAGAGTGGGTACCATATCCGGCATGTCGCCCATATCAAATTCGCCAGCTCGCAGGTCACCGCCGCAAATCGCAATGCCGTCCGGTTCGGTCGTCATTTTACATCCCATGGATTCCAGCAGTTCGGCAAAACGGACATCCCCTTGATGGGAATTCCGGGTGACTTCTTTGACCTTGATCTCGGTTTGACAGATGGCGGCGGCCGCCCAGAAATAGCTGGCCTGGGATCCGTCAGGTTCCACCACGTGCGCTCCGGCATGATAGGTTTGTTGGCCGTCAACCTGAAAACGACGGTAGCCCTCACGATGGACCGCCACGCCGAACTTGGCCATAACATCCACTGTCATGTCCACATACGGTCTTGATACGGGTCCCTCAGTGACGGTGATATCCAGACCGTCTGCGACGTAAGGGGCAATCAGCAGCAAGGCCGAAAGGTACTGACTACTGGCCCGGCAATTAATCGAGACGGCCCCGCCGCTGATGGTACCGCCGCTAATTTCAATCGGTGGACAGCCGTTTCGACTCGTTGAATCGACCCGGACACCGATATCTCTCAATGCATCAATGAGATCATGAATCGGCCGCTGGCCCATGCGATCGGTGCCATAGAGGGTAACGGTCCCCGGGCCCAGGGCAGCCACGGCGGTCAGGAGTCGCATCGAGGTGCCGGAATTTCCAAGGTAAATACGCTGTCGTCTCGGTTGAAACCTACCACTGCTGCCGTAAACGAGGACCTGGTTGTGGGAACCTTCTTCAATTTGAATCCCCATTTGCCGCAACGCCTCCGTGGTCAGCTGCGTATCTTCACTGATCAGCGCGTTTTCAATTTGGCAAAGCCCGTCCGATAGGGCCGAAGCAATCAGGATCCTGTGGGTGTAGCTTTTGGAGCCGGGTACGGCAACCTCACAACGGGGTTTTATAGGTTGCGATTTTATTTCAATCATAATTTTTTTTGGTACCGTCGTATTCGGCTAAATTTTTATGGTGAAACGAAATCATTTATCCGACAATCCGCCTTTCTATCATTGTGCCCAAAAAAAATATTCAAGACAACAGAAACACCAGGACACTAAGTACGCGTGTTCGTAAAATGGTAACGTAATATTTCACCACAGAGAGACGTTTCGCAGATTTCAGTGTTCAGGCCTCAATTTTTAGCTTTTCCATGCCCTGACACCCGAAACCTGACACCTTATTTCTAAAACATTTTGTCAGATAAAACCCGATAAGGAAATAGAACATGGCAATTTGTCAACCCGACAATTCATCCAGTACTGCCCGTCGCATGACATCCACCGGTGCTTTCTCACCGGTCCATAACTCAAACTGGACGGCTCCCTGATGGACGAGCATCGAGGCGCCGTCAATGATTGCACAACCGGCATCTGCGGCGTCTTTTAAAAATCGGGTATGCAACGGGTTGTAGACCGTATCCATCACAACCGTGCCGGCTTTTATCAGTTCCGGCTTTACCGGCGTTTTGTCTTCATGGGGCGTCATTCCAACAGGCGTTGTATTAACGATGACATCGTAGCACAGCTCCTTGACTTCCCCGAGCAGTTTAAAATTGCAACCCAGATCATCTGCAAGTTTTTGACCGCTTTGCCCGGAGCGATTAATAACGGTAAGCCTGCCGCCCTCCTGATTGATGCCGAACCCAATAGCGCGGGCACCGCCGCCGGCACCGACAATGACCACTCGCTTGTCCTTGAGGACAATTTTTTCAAGCAAGGCCGTGACGGCACCCGGACAATCGGTATTGTAACCGTGGAGAATCCCGCCACGGTTGACGATCGTATTGACTGCCCCAATTTCTGCGGCCGAGGCCTCCACTTTGTCGAGATATTTCATCACGCCGACCTTATGGGGAATGGTAATGCTAACCCCCCGGATGCCCAAGCCCCGAATGCCTTCGACCGCCGCCCCAATGTCACCAACCCTGAAAGCCAGGTAAATCCCGCTATGGCCGGTTAGAGCCAGGGCGCTGTTGTGCATTACAGGACTTAAACTATGACCCACCGGATCTCCGAAAACTGCGAAAACCGGTGGTACTTCCGCCGGCGGGCTTCGCAGAATCTGAATCCCTCGACCGGCTGCGATGGTACTTTCGAATATGCTACACAGCGCACCGGTTTTTAAGGGGCCTTTATTCAGAGATAAAAGCCTTTGAAAAATTTCAGCTTCACGCCCTTTATCAACCACAATCTTACCGGTTTGCTGTTTGATCCGGCCGATGGCGCGGGCGGTGATAAGACGTCGGTTAATCAACTCAAGGATCTGGCTGTCGATGGTATCGATTTGCTTGCGAAGGATCGGGATATCAGCGGGCTCGGCGTTCTTCTTTTTACTTTCTGCGACGGGTTCATTCATGGATGGCCTACTTGTGATATGCTGAAAATCATGCGTTCTATCGCAATGTTTCCGTTGACAACTGATCTCACTTTATTCCACATAGATTTGGCATTTCGGGTCCTTGGTGCATTTATTCTGACAACCTATTGTAAGGATATGAAGATGTTAGGTGTCAGTGTCCGGGTTTTAGGATTTAACGCCTCAACTCCCTGACACCCGAAACCTGAAACCTACAAGCTTACAGTTCTTAGATATTCAGTGTCGTTGCTGTCCTGCAGGGGCCAATTTTTCCCAACGCCGTGTCGGAAAAAACCTATTGCTTTACCAAATCTACCAGCTCCTGAATCGGGACGTCATCAACAAATGCCCGGCCGATTTCACTGAGCAGCACAAATTTGATGTGATCTCCGTCCCGCTTTTTATCCATTTTGATGGCCGTCAGCACCTCGTTCTCATCATAGGCAAGCTGCACGGGCAGACCGTATTTTTCAAGCAACCTGTATAGTCGCGTCGCTTGCGAATCCGGCAAATTCCCTCTTTTTACCGAAAGTTCGGATGCCAGAACCATACCAGCGCTGACTGCCTCCCCATGGCGAATTTGCAGCGTTTTCTCAATAGCATGTCCGAAAGTATGGCCAAAATTGAGATGGCGGCGTACGCCTTTTTCTCTGGCATCCTGGCTGACAATGCGTGATTTGATGACCACCGAATCATAAACAAGTTTTTCGATAACGTTGAGATCCAGCGCCAGGGCCTGGCTGCAATGTTTCTCGATATAATCAAACATGCTTTTATCGGCAATGATGCCGTGTTTAATAATCTCGGCAAAACCGCAGCAGCGTTCTTCCCGGGGCAGGGTGCTCAACATATTCAAATCGCAGATAACAAATTCCGGTTGGTTAAAGACGCCCACCATATTTTTATAGCCCTTGAAATTGACCCCGTTTTTGCCACCCACACTGGCATCTACTTGAGATAGAAGGGTGGTTGATACAAACCCGAACCGCAGACCCCGCATATAGGTGGAGGCCACAAAACCGACGATGTCGCAGACAATTCCCCCTCCGATCCCAAGGATAAAGGACGAACGGTCGGCCTCGAGCGCGATCAGTTGATCGAAAATATCGCCCAAGGTATCGAGGCTCTTAATTTTCTCGCCGGTACCAATGGTAATAACAGGCCCTGGCGGGAAATGCGCGCCCCAGAGATCGTGAACATTTTTGTCCGTAATGATGATCGGATATTCCAGCGGTAGATGTGCCCTCAAATTATCCAGGCGTTCACCAATCATGACGACGGATTCACCGGTACTGCTGTTGATCTTGATGGATTTCATAATGACTGCACCCAGCGTTGTCCGCTGTCCATTTTAGATGACTTCACCAGTTTCTCGGCGGCGGACAGCAATAAATTTTCGGTCGTCTCCCAGGAAATGCATTCATCCGTAATGGACACACCGTATTTGAGCTTGGAAAAATCACCCGTGTATTTCTGGTTACCTTCATGCAGATTGCTTTCCAGCATCAGACCGATGAGGGCATCATTGCCGGCGATGATCTGGTCGATGACATTCCTGAAGACAATGGCCTGGCCTTGAAATTTTTTCATGGAATTGCCGTGTGAACAGTCCACCATAATGGTCTCAGGCATGTTTTTTTCTATCAATTTCAAACGGGCTTGTTCGATATTAATAGGATCGTAATTCGGTATCGGTCCGCCGCGCAAAACGATGTGGGTCAGGGGATTTCCGCCGGTTTCAACCACACAAGTGCGGCCCTCCTGGTCGATTCCCAGAAAACTTTGGGGCGTCTTGGCTGCGACCACGGCGTTGATGGCCGAGGACAGGTTGCCGTCCGTTCCGTTCTTAAAACCGACCGTCATGGACAGGCCGCTTGCCATCTCGCGATGGGTCTGAGATTCGGTGGTACGCGCTCCGACGCAGGCCCAGCTGACGAGATCGGACACATACTGCGGGGTAATGGTTTCTAGAAATTCGGTGGCAGCGGGGACACCAATTTCATTGATTTTAAGCAAAATACGGCGCGCCTTTCGCAGGCCCTCCATAATATCGCAAGAGCCATCCAATTGCGGATCATTAATCAATCCTTTCCAGCCCACGGTCGTTCTGGGTTTTTCAAAATATACCCGCATGACGATGGAAAAAGCATCGCCGACCTTTTCACTGAGTTCCTTGAGTCTGCCGGCATACTCGTAAGCCGCCGTTTCGTCGTGAATGGAACAGGGCCCTGCTACCACTAATAGCTTTTTATCATCCCTGCGCATAATTTTTTCGATAGTTTCTCTTCCGGAAAGCACCGTTGCGTGTGCTGTTTGGCTTATTGAGAGTTCCTCTTTCAAGCGGTTCGGCTCCAAGAGGTGCTGATAGCCTTTGACGCGCAAATCGTCTGTTGGTTTCATAATGATATGCCTCGGTATCGTGATTAAACTTCTTAAAAAAAAAACCGTGGGTTTTAAGTCTGCCCACGGTTAAAACGCTCTTTGGTTTTTCCTGATCTATTCAGCGCACCCCAGGCATTTCGGTGACGTAATAATAGTACCGATAGCAGTAATTGGTAAAATTACCTGCAAAGATATGCGCCACGGGGGTATTCTCTTGACGGTTATTAAAATAAGGTTGAAATATAGGCTAACGAATATATCAGTGCTGGTGGTAAGTCAAGTTTTTTTTTCGCGCCGGGGCAGTGTTGAATATGGAATGATAAATAGACGGTATCGCCCCCGGCCGTTGTAGCCTGCCTACTCCGCCGTAATAACAACGGCTACGAAGGCCGGATCGACCGCTATGGCGGCGTCGGCTTCAGCCGTCGGTGCCTGCCTTCACCGCTGTAGTAACAAATCTTACGAAGCCCGAATCGGCCACCATGCGGACGTCAGCTTGCTCTGCTGTTTAGAACATAATCTGATGATTCAAAGAAACGGTCTCATCCAAAAAAAGTATTGACAATCGTGGCAGAACGGCTATAGTTTCTTTAACCAAACATTGGAGAGCCATAGTGAATTTAATTTTTTGGTTAAAGTGTTATTTTAATCTTGGACGCTTCTTTCTTAGCTTTAGAAGCGTTCATCCGGTGAGTTAACGCTAAAACTTCATCGTTAATAACCCCGGGTGGACTTCAACACCACTCGGGGTTTGTCGTTCCCAAAAGCCCTGAGAAAAATCTTGGGGCTTTTTTACTTTTATCACAACGAGGACTGGAATCATGAAAAACCTGAAACTTGCCGCACGGGCAACCAAAGAACGCACCGTTATCAAGATATCCGATGTCGAGGTCGGGAAGGATCTTGTTGTCATCGCCGGTCCCTGCAGTGTAGAAAGCGAAGCACAAATGGTTGCCTCCGCGCAAGCCGTCAAAGATGCAGGGGCCAACATGCTTCGCGGGGGGGCCTTTAAGCCCAGGACATCACCTTATGCCTTTCAGGGGCTGGGCCTGCGCGGATTGAAATTGCTGGCAAAGGCAGGCAGGCAGACCGGCTTGCCGATCGTCACCGAGGTAATTGATCCCCGGGATGTCTCTTGGGTCGCAGAATTTGCAGATGTCCTGCAAATTGGAACGCGCAACATGCAAAACTACTCCCTGCTCAAAGAGGTGGGCCAGACGGGACGACCTGTTCTGCTTAAACGGGGCATGTACTCCACCCTCGAAGAGTGGTTGAATTGTGCTGAATATATTCTCAGCGAAGGCAATCCAAACGTGATTCTTTGTGAACGCGGTATACGAACTTTTGAAACGTACACCCGCAACACACTGGATTTGAGTGCCGTTCCAGCCATCAAGGAGCTGACACACTTGCCCATCATTATCGATCCGACCCATAGCACCGGACGGGTCAATCTGATTGGTCCCATGAGCATGGCCGCCATCGCCGCCGGTGCAGATGGGTTGATCATCGAGGTTCACTATAATCCTGCAGAAGCCTTGTGTGATGCAGATCAGGCACTGACGCCGGTCATGTTTGCAGATATTATGGCACGCCTGAGACCGCTGAGTGCGTTTATGATGAATCAATTGCCGACGAATAACTAAACGTTTTACTATTTATTATGTTGAGGTGAAAAAATGAAACTCGAGGGAATTCGCAATAAAATAGACAAAATCGATCGAGAACTTCTGGTCCTGCTGCAGGAGCGGATGGGTTTGGCATTGCGCTCAAGAAAATTCCAGGAAGCCGAAGCTGAAGCGAAGCAGGAGGAAGATACGCTGGAACGTATGAGACGTTTGAACCTGGATCTGGTCAAAAGCTCTTTTTCCCGGTTGCTGCTAAAAACGATTATCGATGAAAGCAAGCGCCTTCAGAAGGAAGATCGTCGCCTGGTCGCTTTTCAAGGCGAGCATGGGGCTTATGGGGAAGTTGCGTCCCGGGGTCTTGTTTCTGATGGCGCGTATATCCCTTGCATGGAATTTATAGATGTGTTCCAGGGTGTCGAAGCCGGCGATTTCGATCTGGGTGTGGTTCCGGTGGAAAATTCTCTAGAGGGCGCCGTCACCCAGGTAAACGATCTTCTCACAACCACCGATCTTAAGGTCATCGGGGAAATCAAGGTCGCTGTCAACCACTGCCTGCTGGCTACCGAGGAAACCGATTATCGCGAGATCCGCGTAGTGTATTCCCATCCCCAGGCACTGGCCCAGTGCCGGGATTTCCTGATCCGCAACAAACTTGAGGCGCGTCCTTTCTATGATACGGCCGGAGCTGCAAAAATGCTTGCCCGTGAAAACCCCAAGGCTGCCGCTGCCATTGCAAGTGTCTTGTGTGCAGAACTGTATGATTTGGAAATAATAAAAGAAGGAATCGAGGATGGACCGTCCAACTCGACGCGATTTTTGCTTATTTCCAAGGAACCCCATGCCGGTGACGGCGATAAGACATCGATTATCTTTGCGGTTGCTCACGAAGCCGGCGAACTCTATGGTGTTCTCAAATTGTTTGCGGAAGCCAAGATCAACTTGACCCGAATCTCCTCGATGCCCCTGCGCTCAGATCCCGGCAACTATAGTTTCTTTTTAGATTTTGAGGGATCGCAGAAGGATGCCAAGGTGGCCGAGGTACTTGGGCAAATGAAGAAGATGACCATTTCGCTGAAAAATCTGGGCAGTTATCCGGCAGCCAAGGGTCGCTTATCGTATCGTAATGAGGATTTAAAAGATTGATTATAGTTCGTTTTTAATCCGAAATCTTGACTTTTATACAATTATCAATTAGATTTATTATAATTTCTTAGGGTTAGATAGCGCGGTTAAAATTTACAATATCCCTATTATGACCAAGGAGGATCCCATGCCGAAAAGAAAAGGGAAAGCACCGAGTTTCGATGCCATGGTCAAATTTTTTATGCGGCAGTATAATATTCCAACTAAACAAGATGTAGACCGCCTCATGGTAAAGCTGGACCGTCTAGAAAATCTGATAAAGCGTTCGGCGATACACCCTGACCACGCCGGCAGCCGGATTGGCCGCTATAAAACAGCAATGACGGCCATTGACATTGTGTTGGATGCGGTCAAGCGCTCCAAACATGGTATAGACTTTGCTGCCATCCAGGCAAAAACCGGCTTTGACGAAAAGAAGATACGCAACATTATTTTTCGTCTGAACAAGACCGGGAAAATAAAGCGTAAAAGCCGGGGGATTTACATTTCAGCCTGACTCGGGTAAATCAAAAAATGAGCTAATCCGCCGCAGGCGGATGAAATGACTAAAATTGCGGTGACGCTTCGCTAAGTCTTTGTAAAAGCTCGAATGCATTTTTGTAACTCAATTCATAAGCCACCCCGACCTGTCGGGATGAGAATTGAAAAGGTTCTACCGTTACCGGGAGAACACACAAAATTGAATTAAACTTGAACGATGCCGGTGGCTTATGAATTGAGTTAAATAAAAGAATTTTGGCTCACTTATTTTACGATTTAGCCAGCTAGGTAAGCAGCGTATCTGCTCATCAAAACAGACAAATCAGAAAAAGACATGATTAAAATAATCTTCTCAATATCTCAGAGCAGGCGATAATAACAAAAACTAAGTTGGAGCAAAAATTCTTTTCACCAATCAGCGACCACCAGCAGAGCGTGGTCCCGGCCCCTTCGAGGGGTCATCTCCATACCCCCAGCTCTGCTCTGCTGGTGGTCGCTGATTGAACAAAAATAAATTATAACATAGCAGGGTGACTATGAGCACTATCGTGGATATCAATAATTCGGGATTGAAGGTAGGTGATCGCATTGCTGAATACCAAATTGAGCGAATCGAATTGCTAAAAGAGATCTCTTCGATTTTTTATGCCCTCAAGCATCTTCCTACCGGTGCCAAGCATGTTCACATCAGCAACGGTGACAACGAAAACACTTTCAGTGTCGCTTTCAAGACGGTACCCCGGGACGCCACTGGTGTCGCCCACATACTTGAGCATACTGTCTTGTGCGGTTCCAAGCGATATGCCGTCCGGGACCCGTTTTTTTCAATGCTCAAAAGAAGTTTGAGCACCTTTATGAACGCTTTTACGGCCTCCGACTGGACCATGTACCCGTTCTCAACCCAGAACAGCAAAGATTTCTACAATCTGATGGGCGTTTATTTGGACGCAGTATTTTTCCCAAGATTGGAAGAACTCAGTTTTAAGCAGGAGGGGCACCGCCTGGAGACTGAAAAGAACCCGGACGGTCATGAATCTGCTGGTGATCGGCTCGTTTACAAGGGCGTGGTCTATAATGAAATGAAAGGCGCAATGTCGTCGCCGGATCAGGTGATGGTTCGATCCATTCTAAAGGCCCTGTTTCCATCTTCCACCTATCGATACAATTCCGGCGGGGATCCGGCTGAGATTCCATCGCTGTCTTATGAGCAGTTGAAAGCGTTCCATCGCAGGCACTATCATCCCAGCAACTCCTTTTTCTATACCTATGGAAACCTGCCGCTGAAAGATCACCTGGATGTTATCGAAGCTCAGGTCTTAAATCAATTTAATCGAATAGATCCTGGAACAGACGTTGCTCCTCAGCCTCGCTGGAAAAGCCCACGATCGGTGTCCTACCCGTACCCTTTCGACCCGAACGAAGATGCGACCAAAAAATACCAGGTGTGTCTGGCATGGCTGACTGCCGAAATCCAGGACACGTTTGAAGTCCTGGTGCTGGCGTTACTTGAACAAATTCTGCTTGGCAATTCCGCGTCCCCCCTGCGCAAAGCACTTATCGATTCCGCCCTTGGAAGCGCACTGTGCGATGGGACCGGTTTTGACGCCGATAATCGGGATACGCTGTTTGTCGCCGGGCTAAAAGATGCGCAGCGGACAGCGGCCGATAAAATCGAAAAGATCATTCTAGACCTGTTACGTGACATTGTTAAAAAGGGCATCGATAAACATCTGATTGACGCCGCGATCCATCAAATTGAGTTTCATCGCAAGGAGATTACCAATACGCCTTATCCATACGGTATCAAACTGCTGTTATCCTTCAGCGGCAGCTGGTTCCACGGTGGCGATCCAGTGAAGATTTTGAATTTTGACGCGGATTTGGCGAAACTGCACCGCGAGCTTGCCAAGGGTCCATTTTTTGAAGATTGCATCCAAAAGTATTTTCTGGACAATCAGCACCGGGTGTTGTTGACCCTGACCCCCGACCAGGAAATGGCGCAAAATGAAACACGGCGAGTGCGTGCCGAGCTCGACCGTATTCTTAAAGAATTGTCCCCATCCGACATTGACCGGATTCAGCAAGATGCCGAAGCGCTGAAGCGTCTGCAGGAAACTGAAGAGGATATTTCCTGTCTGCCGACCCTGCAGCGTGAAGATATCCCGCCGTCTGTGCCTATTGTCAAAGAAAGTGTATCAGAGGGTACCGTCAAGGCCAGCCAGTACAAAGTGGCAACATCCGGTATTTTTTATTTTGCGGCCGCCGTCGGAACCGGTTTACTATCCGCTGCACACCTACCCCTGGCCCCGTTTTTCTGCTACGCACTTTCACGGGTGGGCACCACTAAACGGGATTATATTGAGATGGCACAGCGCATCGATGCTTATACAGGAGGGATCGGATTATCAACCCATGCCCGCACCCGCTTTGATGGCGATGGGAAATGTCTGCCCTTCATCTCATTCAATGGGAAATCGCTTGTACGCAACCAGAAGCTGATGTTTGATATTATCCAGGAACTGCTTCAGCATTCGGATTTTTCCAACCTGACCCGGTTGAAGAGTATTCTTCTCGAGTATCGGGCCGGTCTGGAAGCAATGGTCATTCACAGTGGTCACCGGCTGGCCATTTCCCTGGCTGCCAGAAATCTATCATCCACCCGGATGTTAAGTGAAACCTGGAGTGGTGTTCACCAGCTGCAGATCATCAAAAAACTGACGGATGATATTACCGAAAAAGACCTTATTGCGCTTGCCGATAACCTTTCGGATATCGCAAGCAAACTGTTTACGCAAAAGAACTTTCAGATGGCCCTGATTGGCGAAGACACGACCATGAGCGGTGCCCGCAGTTGTGCACGATCACTTTTCGACGGTTTTATACCGGGAACGGATAACGGTTTTAAGGAACCGGACATCACCAGGGTCGACAGCGCTATCAGAGAAGGATGGAGCACATCGTCGGCCGTATCTTTCGTGGCACTTGTATTTGAAACAGTCCGTATGGCCCATGAAGATGCTGCGGGGCTGGCTGTCATCAGTAAGATTTTGCGGTCTATGTACCTGCACCGCGAAATTCGTGAAAAAGGCGGTGCCTATGGCGGTTTTGCCTTGTACAGTCCGGAAGACGGTCTGTTCAGTTTCGCCTCTTATCGGGATCCCCACATCGTGTCCACTTTAGAAACTTTCGATAATGCCGCTGCATTTATACGCTCAGGAAATTTCAGCGATGAGGATGTTAAAGAAGCCATTTTACAGGTGTGTTCTGAAATTGATAAACCCGACCCCCCCGGGCCAGCGGCCAGAAAAGCATATTATCGCAAAATCATTTCTCTTGACGATGATATGCGAATCCGGTTCAAGAGCCGGCTCTTGTCCCTGACCCGCAACCAGGTGATGCAGGCTGCCGGAAAGTATTTCGATAAAGATGAGACCCATAAGGCCGTGGCGGTGATTTCAGGAGAAGATAAATTGAAGAACGCCAATGAAAAGCTCACCGGTAAACCGCTCAAACTAAATCGTATTTGAATTAATCGGCAGCATATTTGGCGGGATCTCTCAATTCTTAGCGCGGCGTCGACCCAGGCAGAAGCGTTATATCCAACAGTAAATATTTTAAGTTGGCCTGAATTTTGCATCTATCACGATATACAGGCCTCAAATGCAATTTAATCGACCAAATACTGTCTCCACGTCGGAAAATTGACAACAAGGACTAAAAATTGATAATTTAGATTAAAGCGCTTGACTTTTAACGACAGATTTAGTTCATTTCATCGAATCACAAACTTAAAGGGAAGGGAAAATTATGGCCCGGGCTGTCAAAAAGGATCGTTCTACGGAGAAAAGATCTGAATCCAGAGGTGCTCCCAAAGGATTTCATGGCGCATCCATAAAATTGGTTGGCGTGCCGCTATATCAATTCAAGTTAAGGGATACATCCGAAAACGGCGCCAGCATCCTGATAAAAGAAGACTCCTTTATGCTGAATTACCTGGAGGTTGGACAAAAGTTAAATATTAACTTTTCTTCCGACCTTGAATCCGATCATAATGGCGACTTCAAGATTGAGATCATCCATATCACCAAAGTTGATGAAGGACGTTACAAGGGACATTATTTGGTGGGGGTCAAAATCCTGGATAAGGAAGATACGTCCTGACATAGAGAATAGACAAGCCAGGCTTGTCAAGAAATAATTCTCTGGAGCTTGAACAATGCAAACCATCGGTAATTATCTTAAAAGCGGAAGAGAAGCCAGAAACATCAGATTGAGCGAGGTGGCTCGATCTACGAAAATATCAAAATGGTACCTGGATTGCCTTGAAAAAGACGAATTCGATAAAATCCCCGGAGGGCCCTATATTAAGGGTTACATCGCTTCTTATGCATCTTTCATAGGAATAGAGGAAGATGAGATTCTCAAACGATATGACTCGCTGCAAATCAGCAGTGCTGATGACGACGAAAACTCGGACCATCTGCCACAAGATAAAAAAAGGAAAAAGCTACTCGGCGTCTCATTCGGCAAGAAAACTTTGCTCATTCTGAGCATGGCTGTACTCGTTGCCCTGGCTTTTGGATTAAATCATTTCTTTTTTCAAAATCAACCTCATATGGCAGCGCAATTATCTTACGAGCAAGACTCGAAGATGCAGTCAGCGCCTGCATCACAACAAAAACCGGTTGAAACCCGCTTGGCAGCCAATGACAATTCTGATCAATCCACAGAATTAATAAATTCCGCCAAAAACAACAAAACCGATTCCAAAAAGAAAATGGAAGGACAGGATATCCATTTTCCCAAAATACCCGAAAAAGCGTCTGCGACCAGCACCGTGACTTCGTCTTCGGAAATAGATGACGTTAAAGACCCGGTCCCCACACAGACAAAAAACACATTTGCTCAGAACACAACAAATACCTCAGACCGCAAGTTGGAGGCCCTTCCCGCATACCAAACACCGGAAGCACAGTCACCAGTGGTCAGTAACTTACGGGTAATAAGGGCCGTCGCCGCCGGCAGCATCCTAAACAAAGATCCGGCGGACCTTTTTGATACCTTTAACTGGTCAATGGAAAAAGTCTACATTTGGTCGATGATAGAATGCCAGCAGCCTCCTTCTTCAATCCGCCACACATATTACTTCAAGGAGCAAAAGGTCAACGATATCGTATTAAAAATCAAATCCCCTCGATGGAGAACCTGGAGCTATAAAACCCTTTTAGACAAGCGTTGGATCGGCCAATGGAGGGTGGACATAACCTCCGATGAGGGAAAACTGCTTCAAAGTGTATTTTTTGAGGTCAATTAGAGGGCTCGCTTTAAATCGCCTGCATTTAGATGCCATCTACCAAACACCCCTTCGGACACCTTCGACAGACTATGGAATCAATCTAAATTCAGAACTAACTCGATCCCCGACAGCTTGACGGAATCTGCAACCGCCAGCTGGCGGGGGTGGCTTATGAGTTGAGTTAGGATGGCCGTTGCCGGTCTTCGACCTCTTTCCAGATAATTTGGCCATTACAATCCCAGGACGCCATGTCAGGTCCTTTTTGCATGATGACACCCAATCCAACCGCATGGGGAACATTTCTTTCCCCCTCTTTTATGTCTGTCACGTAACAACTATTCTCCAATTTGAAAGTTTCCCATGATGTTTCCAGGTGGTGTTTAATATAGACAGAAACTGCCAAGAGAATAGAAAAACCGAAGATTATCGTTCGTAACAAGTTCATGATCTAGCATCTCGCTTTATTGATTTACGGGGATATTCACTTGACTCCAGTTATCCCCGCTATCTCATTGAATATATATGTTTTTTTATCATTTGGGCTTTTTCGTAAAATCAGATCGAAAGTTAAATTAATTCGATTAGTTATAGATGATTAACTGGAACGAAGTGCATAACCCAATTTGATTTGTTTGGCGTTTGTTGCACAAAACCGCACTTTTCATAGAAAAAATAATTTTCGTCCCTCAGCCGTCAATGTTTAAGACCCCGACGACGCGCTTTAGGCTTCGCCGGAATAGGCAGAATCGGCCTGATATGCACATTTATTTTGCTATCATAAAACTAAGATAATTGCTACTTACAGGCCTTCATCTCAACGGTTTTCTGACAATCCCAACAAACCGCTGACAGTCCTAAACGAGTTTGTAATATAGTGCCGCCAATTGAACTTATCAAGCATAGGGACGTTCTTTGATTCATTTTATTAAAGAAAGCTGATCTGCCTGGCTTGATAACAAGTTGCGTTGTTTACAAATATATGCCAATTACTAAAAAAATCTAAAATTCTTTTGACCGATTCCTTTGACGTGCCGCCGGTTTGGTTCAGATTTAGATAAAGGTGCTGTGATCACCCGGCGACGGTAGAGCTTCTAAATTCTCAGCGGCAGAGCCAGGGGCTTATCAAGGGAGTTCACCGGATTGCGTTATAATTGATGAATTCATCTGATATACCCACTTGTGTAAAGGAGACTATGATGACCAAACAAATGAAAAACCATAAGACCATTGTCAATTCCTGGAATGAATGGGATCCGCTGAAGCACGTAATCGTCGGCCGCGCCGATGGTACCATGGTTCAAGCACCGGAGCCGGCAATGGAACGTAACTGGCCCGACCATGGATTTCCGCTGGGGACCTATGGTCCGTTGCCTAAGGAAATGGAGGCCAAAGCCAACGAGCAGCTGGACAACTTCGCAAAACTGCTGGAGGGTCGGGGGATCCGCGTCGACCGGCCGACACCGCTGGATTTCAGCCAGGAAGTTCAGACGCCGGACTGGGAGCAGAAATCCATGTTCGGATGCATGCCGCCACGCGACGTTCTGTTAACCGTCGGCAATGAAATCCTCGAAGCCACCATGTCCCAGCGAGCCCGCTGGTATGAGTACCTTTGTTACCGCCCGCTGCTAGAACAATATTTCAAGGAGGACCCCAATTTCAGATGGGAAGCAGCGCCTAAACCGCGACTGGGTGATAATAGCTACAAGAAAGACTACTGGCTCGAATGGGAGAAAAAAAGCCAGCAAGAAAAAGAACAGGCGATCCACGAGCGCGATTGGGTTTTGAACGAGAAAGAACCTTGCTTCGATGCTGCCGATATCGGCCGGGCCGGCAGGGATCTTTTTGTCTACCATTCATCGGTGACCAACGAAGCCGGCATCGAGTGGCTGCGGCGCCACTTTCCGAACCATCGAATTCACCCGGTCTGGTTCTATGAGGATAATCCGATTCACATCGATGCGACGTTTGTCGTGCTTCGTCCGGGCCTGGCTCTGGCCAATCGCAAGCGCAGGCCGTTGACGCCGCATATGCTCGATTTTTTCAAAAAGAATGATTGGCAAGTCATCGAATGTGCCGAACCGGCGTTGGACGGATATCCGCCACTGTCTTTTTGCAGTCAATGGCTGTCCATGAACACGCTCATGCTGGATCCGAAGACGATTTGCGTCGATGCCCAGGAAATTAAACAAATGGAGCAGTTCGACCAACTTGGTTTCGAAGTCATACCGGTGCCCTTTATTGAGGTGAGTCCCTTTGGA